>CALGXU010000088.1 GCA_937935205.1 uncultured Rothia sp. | reverse complement strand
GTGCCGGTCAGGCTGTGGGTGCGTTGACCAAGCTGTCGTCTGTGGGTTCTGGCTTGATGTCGATGTTCGGCGGGCCGTGGGGTCTTGTCATTTCTGCTGCCCTTACTGCTGTATCTGTCGGCGCTACATACCTTGGTGATGCTTTCCAGGACTCATCGGCTAAGGCTGACGAGTTTAAGAACGCTGTTGGTGGTTCTTCTGCGATTCTGAACGCTTTGGCTCAGGATACGAAGGAAGTCGGTAACGGCACTCAGTCTGGCTTTGTTGAGCTGAACGCTACGATTGAACAGAATGGTGAAGTTCTGACTGCTGACGGTCAGGCGCTTGGTTACTACGTGGATAAGTCTGGTCAGGTTGTTCAGGCTACGCACGAGCAGGCCGATGCTATGGGTTACTCTACCCTGAAGATTGGTGAGCACACCCAGGCGTTGATCATGGACGCTGTGCAGGGTTCTGATGCGTTTAAGGGCATGTCGAAGGAAACCAAGCAGGCTTTGGTTGACATGGGCTTCTCGTATCAGAAGTACATTAAGCTCGCGTCTACGTCTGAGGCTCAGGGTGGTGGACAGAAGGCCGCTGATGCTTACGTGAATGGCTACATCGACCAGATTAAGGCTCGTAAGGCTGATGCTGTTAACGCTGTTAACAGTACAATCGTTGACACCGGCACCATGAATGGTACAAGCGGTGGCAATGCAGCTGCTAATCAGAAGCGTGCTAATGCTGCTCAACCATACAACCAGCAGATTGAAGCTCTAGAAGGCTTGAAGTCGAAGACTGAGGGTGTCGGCGGTGCTATGCGTGACGCTCTGAACGATGCTATCCTTTTCGGCCAGGGTGTCGAAGAGACCGGCGAGCAGACCGAAGAGGCCGGTCTGAAGATTGGTGACGCGAAGGGCGAGTTTCATAGCATGGCCGAGGCTATTCGCTCTGTACTTGACGAGATGTTCTCATCGACAGACGCGGCTGCTGCTCTCGATTCGTCGTTGCAGCAGGTGTACGAGTCCATGCAGGAGCATGGCACGTCGATGGACCCGAACAGCCCAGACGGCCAAGCGAACATTGCTGCTATCTCGGATTACTTCGAGAAGATGGGTAACGCCGCTGCTGCCGGTATTGAGGAAATGGGTCTGACCGGCGAAGAGGCGTACCAGTACGCGCAGAACTCGATTCAAGACACCATTGACTTCCTTGCTGCTCAGGGCTTCGACATGTCGCAGTTTGAGCAGCAGCGAGACACTATGGCCGCGATTATCGCCCAACCTTATGAGTCTGGCGAGGTTGACCATAGCGCTACGGATGCGTCGCTTGGTCAGATGGTTGATAACGCGGCTCAGGCTGTGTCGCAGGCTCAAGGTTTCCTTGGCAAGGTACAGGCTATCTGGCAGTCAATTCAGGGCTACATGGGCGCTATCGGCGGCTCGAAGTCGAAGACTGGCAAGGGTTCGTACACTGCCGGTAAGAAGTCCAAGATTCGTATGCCAACGTTTGCTAATCGTAACAATGGCACGTCGGCGTTTAGTGGTAACAACTTCAAGGCTAAGCCGTCTCGTTCCGGTGGCGGTGGCGGTGGTCATAAGCCCCGTTCCGGTGGAGGCGGTGGCGCAAACCGAGCAAAGAAGGAAACGAAGACCGCAGCTGAGATTTTCGAGGACTTCCTTAGTCGTCTGAAGTCGGCGCTCGACAAGGCGCTGTCTACTTGGTGGCGCTCTACGACTGCTCAGGACAATTACCGTAAGGGTCTTAACAGCCTGAAGAAGGATGTTGAGGGCACGACGAAGAAGGTTTCTGATCTTCGTAAGGAAAATGAGAAACTTGCGTCGGATATGCGTAAGAACCAGCAGGAGTTGCACGACGCTGAGTTCTTCCATGCTGTCGCCGTGAAGTACGGTGACACTGAGCGCGCACAATCTACTCAGGTTGATATTGACGAGGCTAAGCAGAAGATCAACGAAGGCCAGACGAAGATTGCTGATAACGACAAGGAGATTGCAACCCTCCAAGCCGGGCAGTTTGCTCTGAAGGGCTACACCGAGGCTGCTATTGCTAACCGTGAGGCTTTGCGGTCGTTGCAGTCTCAAATGATTGGTCTGATTGAGGCGTATGCTGCTGCTGGTCATTCGACCCAGGAGATTGAGGCGTATACACAATCCCTGAAGCAGCAGTTTATTGACCAGGTTACTCAGCTTGGGTTCAACCAGGGTGAAGTTACTGAGTTGGCTGGGGCTTTCGATAGCTTGACTTCGACTATCGGCCAGGTTCCTCGTGAGGTGAAGGAGCATGTGACTGATAACGGCACTGTCGGCTCGACACAGGATGCTATTGACTCGCTTCACTCTAATGGTGTGACGGTTCCCGTTCAGCCTAGCCATAGTGAACTTAATGTCAGGATTCGTTACCAGATTGATGAAGCGTCTTATGCCGCTGCGCTTAATGCCGCGCGGATGAATCCGCTGGGTAGCCAGAACCGTACTGTTCGCAGTAGGTCCGGTAGGAACCTGGGAACTCTCTACAAGGGTGGTTTGCTGTCGAGCGCGAACTCTCTGCCTGGTTTTGCGGGTGGCGGCTTGTTGCCTGGTCGTCCTCCGGCTAACCCGAAGGCCGACAACCTCATGGCTACGGACGGCAAGGGCATGTTCCGTGTTCGTAGTGGTGAGTACGTGATTTCTCAGCCTGCTGTCGATTTCTACGGCAAGGGCTTCATGAACGCGCTGAACACGATGCAGGTTCCTGTGTCGGCGGGTGGTGTCTATGCTATGGGTGGTGGTGACGGTCTTGTTACAATTAACCCATCACAGTTTAATCAGTTGGTGAAGGCTGTTTCGACTGCGGTCATGCTTGATGGTCGCGCGATTAGCCAGAGCATCGACAACGGCAATATGAGGACAGGTAATCGTGGTGTCTACTAGGGGTTGCGCAACCCGTGAGGTTTGTTTCGGTGTGGGGAACGACATTATTGAGTGGTTCCCCGCACCGGACGAGTCGCCTGTTTCGACTAATGTTCATTCGGGCGACTCACAGCGCCTTCTGAATGGTCTGTCCTACATGGGTGGTTCTGTGTACGGTGGCAGGCATTATGAGCTGTCGTGGTCGTTCTTGAATCGTGAGCAGGCTAACAAGTTCCGTGAGCTGTTCATGAACAGGACGGGCGAGTGGGTGACGTATCTGGACCCGTTCTCGATGAAGAACGTTTTGTCGCCTTTGATGGGTTTGCCGTACTTGCACTACCATGTTGGTTCACCGTTTGCTTTCAACGATTGGGGTAAGCAAGCACTATTCCCCACGAAGGCTAACAACTCTCAGTCTGGACATCCTGGTGTCGTGCTGAAGAGTGGTGTACTTCAGATGAACAACAAGTTCCAGTCTACTGTTGATCGTCTGAATGGGCGGCAGGTGTCTTTGGCTTTGTCGAAGGTTGGAAGTTACACTGAGCGTGTTCTTGTGCCTAAAGGCCATAAGGGCGTGTTTTTGTCGTCTGGGCCGGAAGATGGTAAGAGTCCGTTTGCGTTTAATTTCCGTAAATTGACTGGTGTCTCTGACACCTTCACTATCAATAAGAATACGGTGCGCGCACTTGATCCCGGTTTGTGGGAGGTGTCGATTCTTCCGAGGTTTGAAGGTGGACTCGATTGGACTATGCTTCAGATCGTGCCCGAGGATACACACATCGACATAGCAGTTAACCTGTATGAGTTCGCGTACCCTTCTGGTGGTGGAAATCTTCAGGTTGTTCCTGGCTCGGCTAGTGTTGTGACTGTGAACAACTATCGGGGTCATTACACGGCTTCGGTTACTTTGGAAGAGGTTTACTCGTGGTGATGCAGGCTATTGGGTTTCCCAATAACAAGCTGACTGGTTGGTCTGTCGTTGAGGATGCTGTGTCTCTTGACCGTGATTCGACAACGGGCGGTTTCTCTGAGTATTCTCTTGAGGGTGCTGGATACGTTGAGGCTGCGGATGTGATGACGAAGGAGATTCGTCTTGACAGCCCTGTCTTTGGCCGTACTCACGCATTTGTCCGGTCAATTACGAATACCCCGTGGTCCTGGTCTGCTACGTTGAATGACCCTTTTTATCGTCTTGATGTGTCTGCTGAGGTTAAGCACCTTCAGGGCGTGACGATGGACAAGGTTATCGCACAGGTGTTTAAGGCTGCGGGTGTCGAGTCTCCAAAGGTGTATGTCGCTAAGCCGACTGCTAATGAACGTAATCCATTTATTGCACCTAAGACCACTATTGCAACTAAAACGTACGATTTTGTTGGTGGTAAGGGTAATTTGTGGACTATCCTCAAGAGCTTCTTGTCTGCTAACAATTATCAGATTACGTGGGTTTATGACACGATTGTGCTGTTTGAGAACCACACTGTTCTTACGAGGTTCCAAGGCTCTACTGTAGACTATTCGATTCAGTGGGCTATTGGTGAGCCTTTCTCGCATATTGAGTGTACTTATTACCCCCCTGTCATTGACCTAGCTTCTTCTGATTATCGCTCAGGCAACCTTGCCGGTACCCGCCCTCGCATTGAAGGCGAAGATCGCATTAGCCTTATCCACCCACAGCCGTCTAACAACAAGACGACAGTGGAGTCCATTAAGGCTGCTGAGGTTTTGTCAGTCGAGTCTGGCGAGACTAAAGAGTTTGTGCTTGAGATTCAAGGGACGATTGATTATTTGTATTCTCAGCCTGAGTGTGTGATGCCTAACGAGGTTGGTACGGACTTCAATATTAGGACTCGTGCTAACGGTCAGATCTACTTTGCGCGCTCCGTGTACTCTGTCGTCGGCAAGGACAACAAGCCGATTACACCTGCTCAGTGGTACGCCGAGGGCGGTTCGCTCCACATCGAGAAGGGCGACGAGGCGAATCAGATCAAGGTGACTGTGACGGGCATGTCGAATGAGCGTCTATCCCCTTATCGTATTGCTGAGTCGGATGGTCAAACTGACTACAGCACCCTCCGTATTTATGGGCACGCTTACTTGTGTGACCAGGAGACATTTACGTTCTACACTGGCTACCCACATAAGACGGATGCTGTGAAGATCGACAGCATGAACCTAACGACTAAGACCCAGGCGTATGAGGCTTGTGTGTATAAGGCCCAGAGCGCGTTTGGCTACTCTGCTGAGATGGATTGGACTGGCACTGTTCCGATGCACGAGTCATACACAGATGTCGTGTATGACTTCGAGCGTGAGCCTGTGTATCTGTCTGATGTCGATGCTTTTACTGGCTCACCATTGCCTGAGAAGGCTGCTGAGAAGTGGCCTCGTGGTACGACCATGAAGAAGATCATGGATGACTTGTTGGAGTTCACGAAGAACAAGCCTGTGGTGTCGAATCAGCAGGTGTTTGGTCGCATTGCTGGGACGACAGCCGTGTACGATCACTTTACATGGCATATCAAGTCAGCTTCGTATGATGAGTCTAGTGTGAAGGCTTCGTGTGAGGCGCTTACTAGGGTGTCGGATGTTGCTACAATATTCGATAGGCCCCGAGTTACGGATTATCCCCTTGAGGCTGGTATCACGCTTCGAGAGTTGACGTTGAAAGGAGTGACGCACAATGAAGCACAATCTACCGACCCCATCCCAGGCATGGGGAAGTGACATCGACAGGCGCGTAGCGTATCTTGAGAATGATATGACCTTGATGAAGAGTAAGGTCAGTAATTCGTATGATGCTGTTAGTGCCTTGACTTCTTCGCGTGCTGCCAATGGTGTTGCACAGCCGTTCTATCAGGAGATGCTTGTTGAACAGCCCGGTAGTAATCCTGGCATTGGTGCCTATGAGGACTTGTGGAAAGCGCCTTTGGATTGGGGTAACGCTGGTTCGTTCATGCAGCTGTCTATTACAGGGTTTCTTTACATTCCTGTGATTCCGTTGACTACTGGTGAGTATATCTTTCCGCAGGTTTTCACAGGCGTTCGAGATCATCTTGGCCGCGAGCGCAAACTTGCGCATATCCCGTATGTGGTTTCGGGCCTTGCTACAGGACGGGGTGGCCGAGGCACTGACTTGGTTATGGTAACTGGCTTGTCGTTTACTATGGTTGTTGATTACGACAATTTCCAGTATGGAACTGCCTTTATTGGGTTGAAGGGTTCCAAGGAGCACCCGGAATATATCGACAACCACAACGGTCACGCATATGTTTCCGTTCAATTCTCAGGAGTGAGGTACTAACATGGGTACGGTTAACGATCAGGGTATCTGGACTTACTCTGATTCAGATATTGTCCAGAGTTGGCCTGTTTTCATGAACTTGGGTTTCAATTCTGTTTCTGATGTTGTGAAGCAGCTTCAGAATGGCCGTGTCATTATCGCTAACAATGCGAGTGATTATGACACTAAGCTGACTGCTATCCGTAAGGCTGGGGCTGGCAACTATGATGTCCTTATCTACCGTAAGGACACGAAGGAGATGCTGATTAACAGCAACGGTCAGCTCACTAAGATTTGGGGTGGCGCTGTCGAAACGGATTACGTGAACGAAAATGCCTCGTTTGCTGATTACCGCCGCTATACTGCTGATGGTGCTAATGCACGCGTTAGCCGTAATATCCGTCTGTCGAAGGCTGGTTTGTGGCTGATCTCGGGTCAGATCACCATGACCAATGACTATAACGCTAATGGTGCCTATATCAACGTCTTTATGATGATTGACGGCAAGGAACATAATGTTGGTGTTTTCAACACGTACGGCCATGATAAGAATGTCATGTTCGTTCATGTTGGCCCTATTGCTAAGTACGTTGATACCCCCGGCAAGGAAGTGTCAGTGTCTATTAGGCTGCAAATCGACCAGAGCACGAACCTTGGCTGGGGTGGCCTGACCATTCAGGCGACAAAGATCGGTTGACGTGCTATACTAGTCGGTGACAATCAACCACCTCTGTGTGTTTGCTTGTTGGGCGTGAGGCACAGAAAACCCCTCTGCTAGTTCTCCTTTCCTAGCAGAGGGGTTTTCGCTATCTCGGCCACCCGTTGTCGAGTGTCCACTTGTGTTTCAGCTCATGAACGAGATAGTAGACGAGGTGCCGGAACGCATCTCGCACGTCGTTTGCGTCCTTATAGTTCACGGCTTTACCCGTGAGCCACCAACCCAGATTCTTCAGTGTCGTGTCCTTAACCAGGCCCTTGGCCTGTGCCGGTGTCTGGTAGTGGATGTCATCGACAAACCAGTCAAGGATTGCATTGACCTTCACGGGGGTAAGGTCTGCTGTGAACTTGTTGCTGGGTCTCAGGTCGAACTGTTCGGCTACGACAGTAGCCTGTGGGTACTCGTCAAGGTAGTGCTTGATGAGTTCCGCTGTCTCAGTGTGTGTCGCACAGATGAACTGGTCGAAGTGTAGAATCTCCACCTCTTCTTCAACACGTGCCACAACGAGGCCGGTGTTCACACCGGGGTCAATTGCTATTACTGTCGTCGTCATTATCTTCCTCCATCCAGTTTTCGGTGATGACTGCATATCCGGTACCCATGAGCCTGTTTCGGCCTGTCGGTGAGAGGCCACCAAAAATACCAGAGCGGAACTTTTTACCGTCGATTGGTGTCTCTTCAGCTATCAGACAGTCTTGAAGGCATTGTTCCTTGATAGGGCACTCATTACAAAAAGCCCTCACAACTGTTTCGTAGAGTGTCGGGTCGTAGAACCATTCGGTTGGTGCTCCACTACAGGGTGCCTGCTTGTAGTCTGTCACACTTCCTCCCAGTTGTTGCCGACTTCTGCTTCAGCGGCAAACGGTACGCGGTTAAAAACCAGTGTCGCTGCCTTAGCCATTTCGCGCTCCATCATCTTCGAGCACTCTTCAATGGTTTCTTCTGGGCACTCGACGTAGGTAGCGTCATGGACGAGACCAATCAGCTTAGCTCCGTATTGACCAACCTGTTCATTGATCTTGATTGCTGCGTTCAGGCAAATGTCGTTCGCAGTGGACTGTGGAACAAATGCAAGTGCTTCGTTCTGCGTCGAACTGTAGTTGTTGTCCGACACAAACAGGGGGTTGAACGTGAGGCCGAACTTGGTTTTACGTTCGTTGTCCTCTTCCTTACGTCCGACGCTATGGCGTACTCGTGTCTGCCAGTCTCGAAGTTCTGGATATGCACCAAGGTATTGATCGACAACATGCTGTGCAGTTTCAATAGGCTGTTCAAGGGCTGTCGCAATAGCGGCAACACCACGGCCATAGTTGAGGCCGTACACCACACTCTTGACCAGTGCGCGCCGGTTCTTAGCAGTCTTTGGATGTTCGTGCTTGAACGCCTCATATGCTTCAATTGTCGGGAACTCTTCAGGCCAGATTTTCGTCATCAGGTCATCGAAGAAGTCAGGCGCACCCGGCTGGAAGGCAGCAATCATGGCCTTGTCGTCGGCAAGCTCAGCGACAGTACGTAGCTCAGCCTGCGAGTAGTCACACGAGATAATCTTGCACCCCGGTGCAGCGACAAGGGCGCGCTTAATGCCACTGTCGCGCCCCATCGTCTGAATCGCCGGACCCTTAGCCGACAGGCGACCAGTCTTCGCACCATGAGGCAGGTAGTAGGGGTGGATACGTCCGTCCTCACCGACCTTACGGCGCACGTTGGCAATGAACGAGCCAATCACCTTAGCGGCGTAGCGGTAGGCAAGTAGAGCGTCGATAAACTCAACCTCTTTGCCTTCACGTCGCAGCTTCTTCAGGTGGTCTGAGTCGAACGACGGGGACGACACCCCATTAGCCTTGAAGTAGTCCTTGATCTGCTTAGGTGACTGTGGGTTGAAGTCCTCGCCCGCGTGCTCACGTAGTGTCACAAGGTTCTCGTCACACTGACGCTTGTACTTTTCTTCCAGATCATCGAGAGCATCGAGCGACACCGCAACGCCGTTCATCTGCACGTCGTTCAGAACCTTCGTGACCTGCATACGGTAGCGGTAGTAGTCGTACTTGCCACTGTTCTTGAGCATAGGCAGGAAGTACTCGTACAGCTTGTAAGTCCACACAACGTCTGCCAGGTTGTACTCGTAGAGCTTTTCCCTGGGGATATTCTCGAAGTACGCTCCACCCTTCAGGTAGGACTTCGCATCCGAGTCCCAGTCTTCAGCACGCAACCAGCGACGGGCAAGAGGCTTCAAGCCATGCTCACCAGCCAGGTTGTCGAGCACGAAGTGCATGAGCAGCGTGTCCTCGTGATGGTACACGCGGATACCTAGGCGCTTCGACAGGTAAGGCATATCGAACGTGCCGTTGTGACAGATGACAGTGCAGGTGTCGCACAGACGCTTGATAAGGTCTGCTGCCTTGTCGGTCTCGGCAAGCTCTTCAGGGATGACGACACCGAACTTTCCGTTCCACAGGGCGATAGAGAGGATGCGGCCAGCAGCAAAAGTGTCTTCGTCAATGTCGCCTGCGGACTCAATATCGAGTGCAATCAGTGTGCCCGGCTTGAACGTGATGTCCTGTCCCTGCCAGATCACCCAGTCTTCACCTTGCTTCAGACCGAGTTCTTCTGCGCCGAGGTAGGCGTACTGCAATGCCTGAGCGAGGAACAGACCAGCCTGGGGATTAGTGACGATCTGCTTAGGTGAGAGTGTCTTGTATGCCTTGCCCTTGTAGCCCTTGACAGTGCCGAGGGTGATTTTAATATCCTCGTCATTCACGTCGTCAGTGATTTCGACGTGCATTTCTGTCGAAAGGCCGGACACTACAAGTGCCCGCCTCAGTAGAATCTGTGCAAGAACAGGCAGCTTGTCGCAATCCTCAGTCAGAATCTTCATACTTGCCCTCCCGTGTACTTAATAAACCTTTCGTTGTTTGTCTTACCCTTCACGACTTCTTGAATAACACCGCGCGCCTGGGCATACGTGATGATTTCCTTCAGTTCACGCATACCGCTGATCTCAGACTGGAACTTCAACATTAGCTTAGGAATAGCCACTATGCCGTTGTCGGTGCGTGCAACGAAGTTGATGAGCTTATCGACCTTGTTACTGAAGTTAGAGTTCTTCACGTGGTGAATGAACACCTCGTTAGAAGACAGCCAAATAGACGCAAGCGAGATAGCCTTCAACATTTCCCGCATTGATACCACGACCGTACCTTTTGTCGTCGGCCCGTTATACATGGCAAGCAAGGCCGCGATACGGAGCACCGAGAACGTCATACGCTCAGTGCCAGGGAACAGCTCACGACTATTCAGCATGTGTCGCTCAGCGAGCACCTTGGCTTCTTCCGAGAACTCAATCCAGCGCTCGAACACGCCCGGCTCAAACTCGATGGGGATACGCACTTCCTCATTCTCCATGCGTTGCGCACGGCGAGCGTTGAAAGCCACGTCGAACTTAGTCACGGACTTGATCAAGTTCGACACCATGAAATCGCGCTGCTTGTCCTCAACCTTACCCGTCGATGCGCTCACGGTCACGAGCTTCACATCCTGAGAGGACGTGATGTACTTGTCCCTGTCGTCAATTACGACAAGGCATCGTGGCGTGAAGCCAGACTCGACCTTCTCGGTCGTCAGATGCTTCGCGGCCTGGTCAAGGATGCCCGTCCCGTAGAACGTCATGTAGTACGGTGTGGCAGTCTGGTACGCGACCTTGCCGCCCTTGTCCTTACGTGCGACAGCAGGAATATAGCCGTCGTAGCTCTTGGTGAGGAATGGCATCATTGATGCCATATAGCTACCCTTCTGCGCAGCGTGCGCGAAAAAGTCCTGCACCTCGTCGATAGCAAACAAACCAGACTCTTTAGGCTTGGTACGCAGATATGCGGACAACGCCTCGCCTGTTGAATCTTCAGGAGCAATGAAGGCATCCGGCCCCTTACCGATACCAACAGCAATGTCACGCATCATCGACTCAGCGAGGCGCAGAGACGTAGACTTACGAGACTGGGTAGTACGTCCCAGAACCAGGAAGTACAGGTTCAACGGCATCTTTTGGACGTTCATAGGGAGGAAAGCATACTTAGCAAACATGCTCGACAGGATAGCGAGAGCGCCCGCGTAGTGGAACTGCTTGGGTGCCATTGCTGACTTAGTTGCCGCCCACGCTGCGAACTGATCAACAAACAGGCCCATCGGTTCTTCCTCGTTCTCGTGCAGGAAGGTTACGTCCTGCAAGGTGAGTTCACGTGCTTCACTCAGGAGGTAGGACGAGCCGATACGTGTTGTCGCTTCGAGATCGTTCTCAGTTGGGCCGCTGTGTTCAGCCTTCCAGCGTGCATAGTCACGATTGATCTGCTTCCAGAGGTACCCGTCGCCGCGCCCGTCTTGCTCAAACTTGTTGAACTCTGTGGCGCGTACAACGGCAAATGCTTCAACAATTGAACAACCTTCTTCCCAGAGGGCGCACTGAAGGTGATACATCTTCGAGCTGCGGTCCTCGTCGTCGTTGAAGGTGTCATCCGTTGCAAGGTCCGTGATGTAGCTGCGGTTCACCATGCCTAGCACCTCAAACATGGAGGGGATGTCGGTGGGAAAGTCTTCTTCCTCAATGCCCATGCGTTCGACAGGCGGGTACTCGGCGGCGAACTCTGCTGCGGTGATCGCCTCGTCGTTAATGGTGAGAGTGATCTCCCAGGGCTTCACCTTCTTGAGGTTGTGCGTGAATGGGACGCGGAGCTTCTTGGACAGGGGCCAGCCTCGGTCCATGCCGTCGTTCTTATGCGCTTCGTACAGTCCCCGAGAAAGGGCTTCGAGCATGTCGTTCGACAGGTCGCCTGCGTCTTCGAGTAGCCAGTATCCCTGCCAGTGCTTCTCGCTGGTCTGAACAGTGATTGTAGGCTGGATGCGGAGCTTGTCGGTAGGGCAGTCATCACCGTCTGCCCAGACGCACGCTGCCTTGGTCACGTTATCCTTGGCTGCGTGCCTCGTGTTCGACAGGGCCGGGGGCTTGGTGTAAAGGAAGGGAGAGTAGTACACGTCCAGATCAGCGTTAGCCTCGGCGTATGCCACCATTTTATCAAGCTGCGCTGGCAGCTCAAACCAGCGGAAGTTTGTAAGACCACCCATCTGACCCTTCAAGATGATGGGTGTCCAGCCGTCTCCCTGTGGGAATACTGCCTGAAAGAACTCTTTGAGGTTCATTACTCTCCTTTCCTGTCTGCGTTAGATATAGTACGGCGGGCCGTACCTGGTTGTCAAGATACGGCCCGCCGAAAAAGATCAGAGTTCGATCCGGGTGGCCTTAGACTTCTTCTTGGTCTTGGCCTCGTCCCACTCGACCTTCTTGATGTTGTTGTTCTTGCGCATCTCGCCGTTGTACTCGCGTTCCTCAATCGCAACGGTGATCGTCGCAGTCTTGCCAACCAGGTTAAGTGCGACCTGGTTGAAGTACGCCTCGTTACGCTTGGTCGGCTCGTCGGGCCAGGCGTTACCGGATGCCTCGCAGAACTTGGGCAAGTCCCAATGGAGACCCTTCTTAGTGACCAGGACCAGCCAGTAACGAAGCTGTCGAGATGCGTGGTCGCCCTCGGTGACAACGAAGTCCACTGTGTACATAGGCTTGCCAGCCTTGGACTCGCCCAGCTCACAGGCATCGACAGTCACCTTGTACTGACCCTCGGGCAGTGGCTCAAAGCTAAGGGATTCGGCAACTTCCAGGTTCATAAGTTCGTCAAAGTTAATCATGGTCAGTTCTCCTTCTTGTCAGTGTTGTAATCTTCGATGGTTTCAGGTAGCCACCCGAGGGCGGCAGTTCGCTTGTAAGTAACGATTGCGTCGGGTTGTGGGAACTTCCCGGTGTTGATGCGGTACAGGATGGTCGTTCGACCAACTCCCGTGCGCTCAGACGCATCATTAATAGAGAGGTACCTAGTCGTCATTTTCTTCCTTTACTTCCTGTGTTTCACAATGCTCATGAACCCAACCCATGATCTTCTCCATTGTCGTGTTTCCAGACATGGACGGCATCGGGTCGAATCGCGTCTTTGCCAGTACTTCAGACGAAGACCGGACAGTCATGACTGTGACCAGCTCTTCATTGTCATCGTCTCCAACATCCTCCCACGTCATGCGGGCGATAATATCGAAGATTCCGGGTAGCTTCTTGAAGCTCTGCTTGCCCTCAAATGATGGTCCGATAAGCGACAGCCGGGACACATCGTTCACTTCACGCGCTTCGTGCGTGATGCAGATGATGTTCAGTCCGAGGTCAAAGCTGATCTTGTTGACAAGATCAATGATCTTCTCGTAAGTAGCGTCCCACATGGCAAAGCTGTCATTGGGTTTCGTGGCCTTGAAGTGGAACTTGATAAGTTCCTGCAAGCGGTCAACCGTGTCGATGACGATAGTCTTGAACGGCATGTCCTTCTTCTTGCTAATCTCGACAAGGAGTTCAGCAAACTTCTGGTAGGTCGCTGGCTGAACGACAAGCATGTTGTCCAGGTCGCCGTACTTGGCAGCCGGTGCGGTACCGCGCTCCAAGTCGATGTAAAGGACCGGCCCCAGCTCTTCAACCTTTGAGGCCGAAACTGCGAGCGAAGTCTTCCCGGTTCCCGACATGCCGTAGATCAGCATCTTGATCTTAGGGGTGGTGATACGGGGGTCAGACACTTCGATATCGATTCCCTTGAGGAACGAGTCGAACTTTCCCATGTTTCTCCTTTCTTTTTAGCGCTTGAAAGCGCAGAAATAACAGCCGGAATGGCTGTCGAGTTCTCCCAGGTTGTCCGGGTTGTTGGTGGCCCACTTGAAAATCTCGTTGGCACGTTCCAGGACAGCCAGGGCGGCTTCTCGGTTGTACTTGAAGCACAACTCATGAGTTGCCGTTGTGACAGATTCTATTGTAGCATCCCTGGGAAACAAAATCAGGGAAGTATGATTTACCTCATACCCAGCGTTCTCCATGCCCAGACCATACAACTGCATCTGGTAATAGTACTTTTTAATCTGGCCTTCGGTCATCGAGTCCGAATAGAACTCAGGGTTGCGGTCCTCATCGAAGAACGTTGCAGACGAGAAAGCCTTGATCTTCTTCTTCGACAAGACCTTGTAATCAACAACATGTCCGCCCCTAAGATCAAACCCGTCAGCAGTCCCACGAATCGCTCCATACCCTTCAATCTCGCCAACTGTTACCTTTGTTTCCTTCAGGTAATCTTCTAGCCCCAGTGTCGTCTCAAGGTACAAGTGGAACGCGGTCCCAATCATCGGGGCCAGAGGGTACGTCTTTTCCTCCACATGTACACCCAGCAGCTTTTCTGCCAAGCAGCGCTCACACAGGTCTCCCAGCTCAGACGGACCAACCTTACGCTGCCTATCGCGCTCAGAGGGCTTCGTCAACTCCCGTACAATACGGTCGTAGATTTCACTCACGCTCTAACCATCCCCTATACTCGGCTTCTTTCAGTACGTACATATTCCACGCAAAATTATGCAAGTCATCTAGTGGAGACTCAATGAGAACCAGAAAGTCTCCCGGTGTGAGAACCTTGCGCAATGCTCTGGTACCAAAGCCCGGCATTGTCGTCGTACGACACATGATCTCGTTTTCCTTGACATACCACCCCGTCTTCTCAATCTTGTTCAGCTCAATAGCCGTGAACATACAATCGGGGGGTACCTGCAAGACTAGCTTATTCTTCGCCACGATGAACACCCTTCGACAATCCCTCCAAAAGTGCTGTTGCCTCGCTCGAATTGTTGTAGTCCCCGAGGTACACAACTTCTACGATCTCAGGGCAAGTCGAGATAAGATGCGCACAACCACGACACGGATAGTGGGTCACATAGAGCGTGTACTCACTCCCATGTTCCTTCATCTGTCGAATCGCATTACGTTCAGCATGGATAGTGTTGACGCAATGGTCATCGACCATCCGGTGGCCCCCCGTGTCGCACGGCTCAAGGCCGTGCGGTGTTTCGTTGAACGCGCGAGACACAACCTGTCCCGTTGCACGGTCAACGATCACACACCCCACATGGGCACGGTCGCACCGGGACTTAGCGGCCTCGTCCCGCGCTGCCTTAATGTACTCTCTCACTTGGAAAGAATCTCCCGCTGTTCATCGGTCAGGTTGTTTGCCCACAGGAGCACCTTACGGGCGAAGTCCGACAGCCCGCCGTTGTCGTTCAGCAGACCTGGGATAGCCTTCTTACGGTAGTCACTGAAGGCGAAACGGTCCCCATCCACGTACCGCAGCAGACGACACAGGACAGAGTTGCGGCTCACAACATAGTTACCGTCCGCGTCTTCCACAAGACCCAGGAGAACTGTACCGTTCAAACGGTCAGTGTAGTAGTGATGCTCACCAATCGAGAGATCGTCCCGGTCAAAACCGCACTCACCTGCAACAGGGTCAGTCCACATGATCGACAGGTCCAGCGGGCGCGCCGCCTTAATGTCGATCTGCGCTGAGGTCATCTCCCGCGCATTGCACTTCAGATCGTCAATACTAGGCACGACAAACACATGGTTGTCGAATGGATCAACGACAACCATCTCATCCTTTGCGGACCACCACTGAGCGCACACGGTACCCCTGTCGTTGAGCAGTGCAAGCCGTCCGTTAGGCAGCGTCCCGGTCCCGATAACAGCCCCGCTAGGCGTAGTGACAAGGCCGTTCTCGATGTCAAGGTACTGTCGCTTGACGTATCGGGTGGGAAGGTTCTCCCAGCCAAAGCCCAATGGGGGTGCGTAGATATCTCGAATGGTTACACCCATTCTTCCTCCTTCGTGTAGTAGTGGAACTCAATCACGGTAATGTACTCCCGTGTTACGTAGTCAAGCTGGTCTGAGTAGTAGTAACGAGCACCGTCAAGGATAATGCTTACGTGTTTCTGCATGAACCAGCGCTCGTCACCACTGGAATTGTAGTACAAGTGCAGCTCCTGGCTGTCATTGACAGACTTAGCGTAGTCGCAAATCTCTACTGACACGTAGGCTTGCCATGTGGGGTTAATAGCGTGGATGCACACGACGCTCCCGTCCTCAAACTTCAGCCAAGCGTCCTTGTCCTTCATCCAGTATTCTTCTACTGGCTTCTTCAGGAGGGCAGAGACCGTCTTGTGGTTGAACTCAATAATCTGCATGGTTCAGTCTTCCAGTTTGTTCGCCCAGAGGACCATAAGCCACACCGCAAGCAGGATAAGTCCCACGAGGATAAGCGCCCCAACGATCAGTGCCATGTAAGCCGCGAAAGCGTACACAACCCACATAAAGTAATCCGGGTACCAGACTCCCGTAATCACGAAAGCGAAGCAGAACAGGAGAGGGATGAAACGGCCCTTAGACTTCTTCTCCCGGCTTGCGTTCAGCTTGCTAACAGCATCATTGTAGTAATCATACATAATTGTTCTCTCTTTCGGTTTGTTGGTTTGTTGTTTCAGTCGTTTGCGGGCTTGCCTCGTCTAACAAGCTGGACGGCACCGTACAAGAAACTAGAAAAGATAATGTTACGTGGGTGGATACGCCCATCTTCATCAACCCAAACACTAGCCTTGGTGAACAGGTAAGTTCGATCCTTGACGACAACGACAGTGCCGGGCACCATCAGGTCGTTGAACGTAATTTCACGGTACTTATAGTCAGCAAACACCATCTCCAAAACCTTGGATGGAATATTGTGTGCAGTCATTTCAACGTAATCAGACATGTTGGTTTCTCCCTTCAGTTGTTTCAGTATTAGATTAGTCCAGATGCCTTCAGCTTGTCGAAACGCTCCTGCAAGCGTCCCAGAACACGGTCGTCCACCGTGTCGGTCGCCTGAATCAGGAAACGGTTAACAGCCGTAGTCTGACCCTGTCGGTTGAGCCGTCCCGTCGCCTGTTCGTTAATCACCAGGCTGTTAGACTGACTCAGCCATATCTCAGTATGGCAGACTCGCTGAAGTCCGTCAACTCCCTCTGACATGGCCTCGTGTTGAGCGACAATGACACGCACGTCTCCATTAATCATGGCATGGAAGTCACCGCGAGACTTACCAGAAACTTCAATAGCCTTGATCCCGGCTTTCTTCAGGCGGTATAGCGCCGCCTTAATGAACTTCTGGCTATGCACCCACACGATGACAGGTTCATCTTCAGGCAGGTCCGCAATAATATCCATCATTGCATCCAGCTTGGAAGACTTACAATCTTCCTTGTAATCGACAGTCCCTTCCTCGTTAAACGAGGGGACTCCCAGTGTCATCTGTCGCAAGCGTAGGTCAAGCTCCATCGGGATGGACAGCGCAAGCGGGTTTTCTCCCAGAAACGTGAGTGCCTTCTGTTCCAGATCGTCGTACATCTTACGCTGCGTGCGGGATAGTTCCACTTCGACACGGTGAACAATCACGCCGGGCAGTTCAGGGTTGGCCTCGGCCTGTGAGACTTCATGATAGGACGGCGCTCCACGACGGACCATGCCGGGGGAACGTTCTCCCGAAAAGTCTTTCCCGTACGCGCTCCAAGGGTTTACTTCCACCTTGAAAAACTTTTCACAAAAGTCCCAGTAACCACCGTAGTGGTTAGGCCATAGGAACTTGAGCGCGGCCCAAATGTTGCAGGGCTTATTCCCGGCTGGCGTTGCCGACAGTGCGAGGCGATACTGCGCCTTAATGTGTCGTGCAACGTCAAAGTTGAGCGACGAGTGGTTGCACGCACGATGCCATTCATCGGCAATAACCATGCCAAACTCTACACCGTAGAACGGCTTAGCCATTGACTTGTAGACGTACTTTTTCGCGCGCCCGTCCCACCGCTTTTCCTTATTACGGGTCCGCATCAGCTCCCACGTAATAAAGTACACGCCGGGTACACTGTTTTCCAGATCGTCCCACACTGCAAGGGCAGTCTTAGTTTTCTTACCAGACAGCGTGCGCATGTCAATTCCGGCAAGCGTCTTCCAGTGCGAGCGCCAACCAGACTCGGTACGGACAGGGGCGACAATGAGGATAATCTGCTCCCCAATGGTGCTGCCAAAAGCGTTGAGGGCGTTCCACACGCTCATTGCCGTCTTGCCCGTACCAAGGCCCGCGCCTACCAGGCCCGTGTACGGTGTTTTACTGTTCGCCAATCCTTCCAGTACACGTTCCTGGTAGTGGCGCGGTGAGAAAGTCATTCAGTAGATCCTCCAAGTAATTGTATGCGTAGTTTCTTCCCAGCCGTAGTGAATCATTGCGTTGAGCACAACTTGTGCCCCAAGATCATCGAACAGTTCTTGAACTTGCCGGTTCATATCACTGTTGTCCCACCAGGTATACCCATAGTAACCGTCCATGCCAATATAACCAAGGATGCACAGGCTATCGCCGTACAATTCCGCGCAGATGCAGTAGTCACGCTCATTCAGTGAGTTAACAATATCCTTGTCCCACTTTCTCACCAGTGCGTGAATACCGTCTCGTACTGCCTTAGCGCACGCAATACTGTATTCCTTAGTCAACTCTTCCATGTTCATTAGTTAGCCTCCAATACCTTGTTGACTCGTGCCTTCAGTGATGCAAGCTCCCCGTCCCTGAGATAAAGCTCAAGTGCATCCTCATGGTATTCAGCGTAAATGTCAGTGACCTTAATCCCGGTCGAACAGTCGAGGACAGAATATACTTCCCCGTCGTCCCACATGTTGAGATAGCACAGCCATTCTTCAGCGTTCCCTAGTCGCTTATTGACCGCTAGAATCTGCCCGTATGACTCAATAAAGTCATAGTCCTCCCACCCATCGACGCACTTGAAGTGTGAGCACAGTTCACCCTTGAACAACTTAGCGTATTCTCCCACGTTGGCAGGTGTTTCATCATGCACTACAATATACCTACCAAGCGTCTTGAACACGGGGTTATCGGACCGCATAAAGTCATCGTAGTCCCCAATAAACAGATAAGGCTCATCTGCCATATCTATAGGTTCTGTGGTTCCCAGCACTGGTTCCACAATATACGTGTTGCCCGTGTCAGCGTCTTGGAAGATAGTAATCTCGCCGGTTTCAGACAGTATGTTGATATTCATCAGTCAAGCTCCCTCGCAATAGTAGTGGCGTAGAAAATACCGTCCCGGACAATACCCTCCGCATAGACAGTTTCATACAGTGAGTCACGGTCGAACATAGCAACCACATCGGACGGCAATTCATTGTCGCCGGGCAGGACGACAAGCTGTTCGTAGTCTTGCATCCAGACAAACATTCCGTCTTGCGGGTTGTCGTCATAGCCGAGGTAGCCGTCTTCCTCAAAACGCCATTCCAGCCAGTCAGAGAACAACCCTTTGTCGTCCCAATACTCCCAAGCGTTGTAACAGTCTTCCTCCGAGTCCTTGCTACGTCGGTAGCCGTCAATCTCGTTCGCATTGAACGCCTCACAGAAAACATCGTCATCCAGTTCGCGCTGGTTGAATGTGTCGCCGTCAACATAGTTGCTAAACATTTTGATTACTCACTTTCGATATAAATTGACATGCCGTTGGGCAGTTCTATTTCGGCTCCCACACCTAGGTTGTTGTGGATAATCTCAGCGGCCCGCATCTGTCGTACCGCTTCAAGCCACATGGTTGAATATTCTTGCAGTTCTTGTTCTTCTAGGGAACGGGCGACGGCTTCCACCTGTTCGACAGTGTATTCACAGTCGCCCGTCCCGTATTGCTTCCAATTCATCGGAACGTCGCGTACACGTCCGACACGGTAGTAGCGGGCGACAGGTCGAGTAGATCAAGCACGGCAAGTTTCTTAGTATTCAACTTAGGCTTGTCGTACACACTCTCACGCACGGCCTTTGGCAGTTTCTTAAACGCGGGCAGTGCTTCTACAGCGGCGGCGTTGATAGTCTTTCGCACGGCGAACGTGACCTTAGTGTCTCCCACCTGAATCTTATCCCCTGCGTTGAACTGTGCGCACAATTCAGCCTTGAGTGCGTCTCGCGCTTCAGTCAGGGCGCTAATCTCTGCGTTGAGCTTGGTAATCTTGTTGACGAGTGCTTCAGTGTTCATTGTTGTTGTTTTCGGTAAGATGGCAGTAGATGGCAACAGGTAAGGCGACAAGGGTAAGGAATAGGCCGTAGTAAGCGACCGCGAACATTAGCAGACTTCCTTAATCTCATCCATTGCGATTAGGTTGGCAATGCAACTGTTGACATAGGCTTCCCAGTCGTCGCTCAGCATCTCCCTAGCAATGTCACTCGCCTTGAGTGTCCTACCAAGCACCGTAACGGGCTTGTGTAAGTCATCCACGGCCTCAGCGGCCATAACCTCAAAATCTTCCCTAATGCGCAGGTCACCGCCGCGTGTCACGTAGTCATATTCTCCCTTGCTAACCCCCAATTCTTCAGAACTGAAACAAAACTTAGTGTCCCAGTCAGCGGCAATAACGAGTAGCATGTCAATTCTAGGCATTGTTTCTCCCTCTTTCTCACATATAGTTTTCGGTGTAGTACTTGATAGCGTCTTCCTCGCTATCGGCATAGATACCCGCTAGAGAGTCACCCGTGGTTGTGTCCGACACAACCCAGACATACCCATCCGCCCAAAGAGAGTATTCATGCACCCATGACTCGCAAGGGTTGGTAGGGTACACATCTTTGCGGAACGCGGCCGCAAACAGCCTGTTCGCATCCATAGAGTGCCAACCGACGTACACCCAGTAATCAGGGCAAAGAGCCGCCCATTCTTCCTGCGTAGGCATCCTACCGTATTCCTCATGGAAGTTATCAAACTCCCACATTGCAGGGCAGTCAGTCTTTGCAGGGTGATGCAGGATGCAACCATGCGGCCCGCCAAGGACACACAGTGCATCGGCGCTATCTATCCATTCAGTAGGGCACTCAGCGTCGATATCCTGAAACACTTGGAAAGTGTGGCCGTTATGCTCCCATTCATCAGGAACGGTGACAGTGTGTGCAAACTGTGTCTGGATCATTTTTGTTTCTCGCTTCCGCTTGGTTGTTTGTTTTCCGATAATTAAAGATTAGCAGGTTGGCAGTCATTCTGCAATGTGAACTACGCTACACGTCTGTGTGTCGTTGTCCCAGATGAACATATGCGCGTACCCGTGCATGAAACGCAATTCATCCAAGCTATCGCCCTCGCTATCCGACTCATAGTACCAATAGATACTATTGTCAGCGGCATTAGTGCAACAACGCCATACAAGGCCCTCAACATTGACATACACGCCGCTAGGCTCATTGTCAGAGAACAGGTCGAGATAACCCACAAACTCATAGCCGCGCTCAGTAAACCAAGGGTTGATAACTGATAGGTCCCACCCTGTCGCATCGTTCACGTACCCGGCGATATGTTCCTGCATGGACTCTAGTGGGTAATAACGGTCACTAATGACGCTCAGCAATTCTTCCCACATGTTTACCATTCCTCCCGCTCAAAAAATAGTGCATCGTCAAGATAGCTGGTTGCGTTTTCCATGACATATTCCTCCCACTCAAGGGATGTGTACCCAGTTTCTAAATCTTCCTGGTAGTTCTCCCACAACCCGTCTTGCATGTCATGGGCGTTAAACACATGCCCCTTGTAGTGCAACATGGGGTCACTTTGGGAACCCCGCCACTCAAAGCCGATACCGGGGATACCGTACCAATTGGGCAATTCATCGTGTGACATAGTTCTACCTTTCGGTGTTATTGTCGCTAACCACCGTGGTTAGCATTGTTCCCTAGGCAAGAATCGAACTTGCATTTACCTACCATTAGGCTAGGGATACCCCTGTTAGGCTTCAATCTCGCTCATGACTACCGCATCCGACAGCCCATCAAGGGCAGTAACTACCGCGTCAATAGCGGCGAGAACGCTAGGGTTGTCCCCGTAATCGGCTCCCATCTTTCGGAAAGTAATCTTAGCGGCGGTAGCGGCCTTGATAACGGTCATGGTATCCCTATTGATTCGCATTGCTGTGTCTCACTTTCTGTTGTTGTTTGTAGGCTTTCTGCCTATGTTTCTAGTGTAGGTCAGTGGTTGGATATTGTCAAGTTGTCAGAGTGTGTCATGCAACACAGGGACTAGTGTTGTGTCTGAAACGTCTAGCATAGGGTTTGCGCGCATACTCTCGAAAGTCTCCCAATCAGGGCGATAAGTACCGCGCCACATGTGGATAATCTTCCCGATAACACGTTTCTCATGTGGTGTGAGTGTCACATCCTTGTAAACGTAGACAGCGCCGCTAGGGTTGAACTTGAAGATAATTTCGGTTGTATCTTCACGCGCAACCCAGTAGCTAATCCAATTGCGCACTAGGTCATTGTGGTTCATCGTTAGGTACAACTTAGAACCAAGTCGCACAGACTCGCTAACAATCTGGTTAGGGTAGATACCCTGCAAAGCGCTTGTAATCGTCATTTAGGCGACCTCCCTCACGTTGATAAATTGCGCGCCGTTACCGTGAATAGTCTCATTGTCACACTCACGGTCACATGCCTTATAGAGTGCATCCCAGTCAACACGGCCAACCATTGCCGACAGGAAACGGTGCAAGTGTCGGCTAGTTGTAGTGGAATGGTGGAACGCGTCATGATGAACAAACGTATCCCAATTGCCGTTTTCATCCCTGTTCACTACCGCAACTAGTGTTGTGTAAGAGTACACGTCAAATCGACTATTGGGGACGGGGTGGTTATGATTAGCAACAATTGTAAAATTGTTGCTCACTGGATACAAGCCGTCAATACGTCCGTGTTCCAAGTCCCACGCGGCGCTATCAATGTTTTCGAGAATACCCATTGTCTCTAGTCTTTCTGTATGGGGACGGGGGCGTTAACCCCCGTCCCTAGGGGTTATTGGTTAGAACTGCCAGCTATCGCGGTCGCTATCGCTTGCGAACTCTCGCAGTGTCGCGCCGGTAGGGAAGTAATCGCCCCATGCCTCAATATCGCGGGCGATACGGTCCATTTCGCGGCGCTCACGTGCCCTAATGCGCTTGCTCAGGTCACGGCGCGCCTTAGTGTAGGGCGAGTGTTCACGGGCGAACTGCGTGGGATGCCACGCCGTGCCCCTTGCTTCCTTGACGTGCCAAGGGTCCGTCTTGAACGTGTGTGCCATGTCAATTAACCTTTCGGTTTGTTGTTGGTTTGTGCGACTTGTGTCGCATCGTTCCCGGCGTTGGAATTGAACCAACCTGAAACCCACCGTTAGGGCCGGGAAGTTGAAGACTATTAATCTTCGTACGTGTACGTGACAATCTCACGCGGGCCGGTGTAGTAGTTGAAATGATACACGCGGCGCTCGCGGCCATCGGGCGACGGGACAGTCACACGGTAAGGCAAATAGCCTTGACTGAAGTAACTGTATTGCCGACGTTCGCCGGGAAACTCGGCTTGGAAGAAAAAGTCAAGATTATGCGGCTTGAAATCTTTCGTGGTTTCATCGTGTCGCACTTTGGACCAACCACCGCTAGGGGTACGGTATTCAGTCCACTCGGTAACAGTCGCGTATGTTGTGTTTCGCATTTTTGTTGTCTTTCTGTGTTGTGTTGTTTGTTAGTACAATTCTTTGAGCCGGTCAGGGCCGGACTCGCTAGTGCCCATGAATAGGAGGTCACTACCATTTGCAAAGTAGAGATGCCCATCAGATGCAAGCCAAACGTGTGATGCCCAACGCGGGGCAAAAATAACGTCTTCGCCTACGTACAAGGTTTCGGCGTGTGCCCATGCCGACAGGGCGCGGGCTTCATCGTCAATGGTGAGTCGGATCATTGGTTTCACCTTTCGGCTTGTCTTTGTTGATACTCTCAGTTTAGCGGGTTGCTGGCTTGTTGTCAACCCGCTAAACTGTGTTGTCCGTCACTTGTTGATCGAACGCCCCAGCGCGGTCAGTGCTGCAACAGCGGTTTTCGTGTTCGCGGTGAATGGCCGCGCAGCGTGCGCTATCGACAGGCAGGAAATAGCGTTCCTGGTAGTCACGTTCAAAGCTGGCGAGGCGTTCCATCGTCTCAAGGTCGCACGCGAACGAGGTTCTCATTTTCGGCCTTTCCTTTCGGTTGTTTGTTTGTTTGCCGATACTTAAAGACTAGTGGCTAGGGAGTGTGTTGTTAACTTGATAAATGGTGTTGTGCGTCACATTGTGGGGCCTTGGTTATTAGGCGACAGGCCGTGCCCTTGCTTCCTTACTCTTAACGCGCGCGTACGCGATAACACTGTGGTTAGGCGTTGTCAACGCTAGGGGGGTGTGATAGTGGTTACTTTGTTGTGTTAGTATGCATGGGTGGTTACTTTACAGTCCGATATATGGACACGTGTTGCATGGTGTGGGTTTGTGTGCTAGACGCGGGGCCTTGGTTGGTGGTAGGGGTGTGTTTTAGGGGGTTGGTGGGTGTGGGTAGGTGGATAGCATCGTGTTTAAGGGGCCTAGAAGGCTGTTTGAGGGACTTTTAGGGGCCTAGTGGTATGTGGGTAGCCTTGAGGGGGTAAAAGTCGCTGAGAATGGCTTAGGTGAAATGACAGGACAATTCAGGGGGAATAATTTACATGGCAATGGTTTACATGTAAAGTTAACAGCGTTAACTCCTTCTTAACACGTACGCCTAGGTAACACGTTTTACAATTACATACATACAATACATATATACATACTACACATATATATTACATTATCATAGGGATTTACTTGTTTATATGTACTTTACATTATTATTATTTTTGGGTACTACATACAGATTATGTGTGAAATTACATTGCTAGGTATGTAATTTACTTTATGTGTAGGAAAAATTAGGGGGTTTTACGTGAGACGTTTTCGGCGGGTAGCTAGATAGTTAGTTGCTTGTAGTTGGTTGCAGTTCGTTGCAGTTCGTTGTGTGAGTTGAGGGCAAGGTGAGTGAGGTGAGGTGTAGTTTAGTTAGGTAAGCCTAAGTTAGGGAGAGGGTGGTTAACTTAGGTATACCTAACTTTCGTTAGGTGTCCTATGGTTGGCCCGAGGTTGGTTTTTGTGTGGGGCAGGTCACGTTTTAGGGTTGGTCCGGGGTTTGGTTGGTGTATTGGGGTTTGGTTTGTAGGTTGGTAGGAATTAGCGGGTAGAGTGCTTGACAGTGCATGAATAAGTATGCAAAGCAATGAATAAAAAATCATATGCTTTTCAGAGGGAGAGAGGGAGGGGGTGTCATACCCGTTTGTGTATGCGGGGGTGGTGGGGTCTAAAGAGTGGGTCAGATCACACGCTATCTTGTTGACTTTAACCGTCTACCCTTCTATGCTTAAAGCATCAACACCAAACGCAAAGGAGAATTCGTGGACGACCTACTGAACACTAAGTTTTGCATCTCAACAGGCCATTGGATCACTTACGAGTGCCTGCTTGATACTGGCACTGTCGTACGCTTGCGAAAGCCCACCAACCAAGTATGGATGCTCAAGCACGACAAGCAGTGGGTGAACTGCAATGATGAAAGCATCACAATCGAAGATATGCTGCAACGCATTGAACAACCCAACCAGGTTGTCGAAGTTATCTACAGCCCTCACGTCTAACGCAAAGGAGAACAATGGACATTCAGAAGATGATTGACGATGCTGTCGAAGAGTTCCGTAAGAAGCTCGAAAATGATTTCACTGAGCTGACAGGCACACAGTTTGAGTGCATTGACAACAACGGCGAACTGTTTGTTGCAGACGCTCAAGAGCTTAATACCGGAACACTCATCATCGTTGAAAACTGGGAGGTGTTTCGTATCCTAGAGACATCCGATCAAAAGCCGTGGATTACATACATTGGAGAGGCATACACTCACTCACAGTTCGCTAACCTTATGCGCGAGCAGTTTGTCAAGCCGAAGATTGTGCATAATGGGATGTGACATGGGAGTAGGGATTGGTCTTATTGTGGCAAGCGTGCTATGTTTTTCTGTCACGCTTATCCTGGCGGTTATCGCTTACGAAGTGTGGGACTCTGGTTATGATTACATAACTGATAAGGTCTTGGCCGTGGCTGTCGGTATGGCTGCACTGTCATTGTTCCTTTTAGGGCTTGGATTGATTATTGATGGTGTAGGAAGGGTTGTAGGGTACTAATGATGTCAGTTCTACGCAACCTCAGTAGCGGTGCCTGCATCCGTGTCGAACGACTACACAAGTCCTTCTTCCTGGTCCTAGGTGAGCTGACCTACTACTGGCTCGACAACAAGGGAAACTACTACAGCGAAGAAACTATGGAACAGCTTTGTCGAGAACACAACTACGAGGTCATTGACTTCGGCCACCGCGTCTTTTATACAACAACAAACTTTAGGAGGTTTTAACAATGAACATCGAGGAAACACTGGCAGGGTACACGCGGGCATACTCTGACCTAGAAGAAGCTCTTTTTGAGGTTAACACCGCGAAGGTTGGTCTGCACAAAGTGCTGCATAACAACGAAGAGCCTTTTAAGCTGAACGACCAGAGCGGTAAGTACACGGGTATTACGATCACCACACCTGAAGACGTACGTGACATGGTTGCAGGGTCCATCATCGTGATCGGTGGTGTCGAGTGGATGCTACGTAACGACGGATGGGTGAGTGGTTACGGGGGTGATCGTACCCACGATGAGATGTTCGTGAGTATCCTGCTTCATCTCGATCATGTGTTCCTGCTTCATAAGGGGTACTGATGGCCTGGTGTGATAAGTGTGCAGAAAACCCGTATATTGCGTGGGACTGTGATTACTGCACTGAAAAACCTAATGTCTTGTGCTGGTACTGTGGGTGTTCATATCATGGCTAAGCTAACAAGACCGGAGTTTAAGTTCTCACCCGGGGGTATTGCCTCGCTTTGTCCTGATTTGCCCGTTCCTATGCGTCTCGCACTTCTGAACCAGCTGGACTTGGCTTGGAATGAGACGGAGCCTTTTGAGGTAGAGGTTGAAATACCCCTTGATTGGCACCCCCATACCCATGTTCTAACCGTCGCGGTTGACCCTATTACTAAACAGGTAACTATCGAAAGGAAGGTTGGTAATGACTGCTTTTCATCTTGTCCTAGCTGTCGTCTGGGCCGGTGTTAGTGTCGCTTTCGCGCTACTTGCACGGTTCAAGAAGGGTATTGAGGGCTTTAGAATCTGGCCCGATGTACTGGCCTCCGTTAGCGCCGGTATTGTCGCAATTTGCTACATTGTGCAGATTGCATTGGAGGTAGCAGCATAATGTTTACTATTGCGCAAATCATTATTGTCTGTGCTTGGTTTGCTATGTGGGCTATTAACGCGAAGATGTTTCGTAATGGGCCGAAGCGGGACCAAAACCACATGATTAACGCTGTGTTGGACGCTGGCTGCGTCATTCTTCTTATTAGCCTTCTTGTGAAGTTTGTGGAGGGTTGAGCATGTACGGAGCACCTTGGAGCATTTGTGTCATCTTTAACGAAGATGACAGCTTCTTTGGGGTGGTAGATAACCCTATTGAAGCTCAGTCTGAAGTAGAGTGGCTAACGAACAAATACAATAAGTTGTTCTATTTTGAGAAATACGAATTGATGGAGGTATAATGAGGCACCCTATTGAATCGGCAGCGTGGTTCTTCCGTAGAGGTGAGTTCGTTCTTGGCAATGACGTGCTGAAGGACGAGTGCGGTGTCGAGTACAAGCGCCCAGGCCAGGCAGAGTACTACGCGATTTACCGAGATCACTCGGACGCAAGGGCTATCAACGAGGCATTGAAGAGCATTGCTGAGATGTACGATTGCCTGACGTGCCTAGCATCTGATGCATACACAGGTAAGCTCACGATTGTCGGTGAAGAAGACTCGATCAGTCTTCTAAAGCACGTGTGGAGGGTCGCCCTATCAGATGAGTATGGCTACGATGCCATGCTGAAGAACCGTGTGTTGGATGCGGACATTCGGGGCGCTGCCGAGTACAGGAAGTGGGCCGATGACTACATCCTCGGGTTCTTTGAGGGTGTTGCTGGCAATCCTGATACAGAACATCTCTCAAGATTTAGCAAACATCCGCGTATTCTTGGCATACTCGATGGTTTTGACAGCATGGAACGCTATGAAAGGTTGGAAGCAAAATGATTGTTTCAGTTGATACGGACCATATTGATCTGGTTCATAATACAGAGGTGCTTGAAGCTGCTCTGGATGAACTTCCTGCCGGTTGGATTGTCGATCTTGAGTTTTTCGAGGAAGGCACATTCAGCTTTGTAAAGGCATGCGACGGTTGGTTTATCCCAGCTGATGAGTCCTTTGTCTGGGAAGGCTCGGCTGACTTTATCGAAACCATCCAAGGTGGTAACCACTTGGAGCAGGAGGCAATGTCTGTCGCTTTCCGTCAACCAGAGATCAACGACATTGCCGAGCGACACAACAATGCGCTGCAAAAGTGCCGTGACGCTGTGAACGGTGAGACGGTTCTTGACGGTCGGTTCATCAAGTACCGTAACTTCTTCCTTGATGTGGAGAATGAGCTTAAGCCTATTGGTTTGCTGGCTGTTGCGAACAATCTGTTTTTGAAGCAACATCAAGACGATCACGACTTTATGAAACTGTTTACGAAGAAGGGAGATGAGAAGTAGTGTTGACTTTTGCTGTTGGGCTACTTATCCTCGGCTTTGCAGTGGCACTTCTCGGGATGATGCTCGATGAGGTCTACAAGTGGGGCGCTAAGGTTGTTGCGGCTGGCACGATTATGCTCTGTGTGTCTCTTGCTTGCCTTGCTGGCTGTGTCTTTTACTATGGTGTTCACGTCTAAGGAGAAATGATGAAGAAGAGTAAGATTATCGGGTCTGTCGTTGCTGTTGCTGCGGCGCTTTCGTTGGCTGCGTGTAACGCGGCTGATACGGCTTCCCGGAACATCAGCTATGAGAGCGACAACTTCAAGGTGATGCGACGCATTGTGTTCGTAAATGGCATCACGGATAAGTACCTTCTGTCGATTGAGGGTTTGTGCTCGATCACGAAGGACAAAGAAGACAACCAGCTGGAAGTCACCTGCAAGACTGGCGACAGTGAGTACAAGAAGCACTACCTCGGGATTAGTGACAACGTGACGTACTTCGTGGAGCAGATGGACGGCTCTGATGTCGATACGTTCCACTATAAGGTTGCGTTCCGTCCTGAAGAACTGCTGCCGGACATTGACCTTCAGACGAGCGGAGATGAGAACTGATGATTGAACCTGCTGAGGAAATCTACGTGATTTTCAATAAGAAGACAGGCAGTATCAAGACTGGTAGTGGCCGTAAGTACAAGATCGTCCACGCCTACCTGTCTGAGAAGATGGGCTGGGGTGGTATTGGCCGTATCGGTCAGTTCGTGCGTAACGAGAAGGATGATTACGCGATTGCTAAGTATCGTCTTGTTGAAGCAAAGGAGAATCGAGAATGATTATCGATTTCAGTGAGTTGACTATTCCGTTCCATCGGCTTGCACCCGGAGCTGTGCTGATTAGCCCTGATGACGTTCGTTATCTAAAGTCCATCGGTGAGGACATGGAGGACTACTGGGTTCATGCGAAGGACTTGTGGACTAATCAAGCACACTCTGACGAAGAGTTGAAGAAGGAAATTGGAAATGGTGAAGGGTGGAAGGTGCTGCCATGATTGACGGAATTAGGTATATCGGTATTGGTGAGTATGGTATATTTGAGGACGATCTGAAGGAACTGATGGAGGCCAAGGTTATCGTGTCAGTTGCTAATGAGCTTGGCCTCTTTGATGGTGTGGACTTTGGCAACACCCTCGCTGAGTTGTATCCCGGCAAGGGTGAAACACCTTATGATGTCGCTGATTCATTGGTAGGCCGGATACTCTAGTGTGTTCTAGCTCATACTCAACTAGAGTTGCATGATCTCTTGTTGATGTGCTAGGCTGGTCATTACCAGTTGATGGATCTCTGATCCAATAAAACCCCTGTGCTTGGCTTGAGGCACAGGGGTTTTATTTACCCTCACAAGGATGTGGTACACGTCACGTGGTTAGTTGTTGACAGGTTGTAGATGAGTGAATTAGTATAAATACATCGACAACAAAGAAAGGAGAAACCAATGAGCGCTAAGTTTGGGCACTCTTTGCTTCAAGAGATTTTTAATATCGCAACCAGCGAATACAGCAATAACCCCTCTAACATGAGTTGGTTCACTGTAAAGGGATACGCCGAGGCACTGCTTGCATTGGAGGAAGACTAATGATTACTGGACTTGTAGGTACTGTGTTTGATACCGACGAGCCTCCCTTTGTTAGCATCAGCGCTGACGTGATGCTTGAAGGTGAAGAACATTGTGTCAACATCTATTGGTACCCAGAAACGGATGAAGTTTTTGTCGAAAGGGTGGGCTGATGCGAGCACGGGTGACTAAGGACTGCTATTGCTATACCTGTGATAGGGAGTTTAACTACCTGGGTATTGCTAGTCATAGGGCTTCTCATCGACGTAGGCGAGAAGATTGCGTCATTGAGTTTACGTACGGGAATGTTGGGAGTTGGAAATATTCTGAACTAGAAGAAGGAGAGTGGTTATGAACAGTGATGAGCTGCAATTCGTAAAGGCTATTTACTCGGTTGCTAAGAAGTGCTACAACGATAGTATTGAACCTCTGCACCCTTGCGAGCGCCCCGGAGAAAGAGAAGATAAGGACTGGTTCAAGGTGAAGTCCTACGCTGAAGCACTGATCGAACTCAGTAAGGAGGAAAATAATGCCTAACAACGAGTTTACTAAGCTCTACAACGAAACACAGACTAATTACATGAAGCTGCGCAATATGCCTATTACTAAGCTAAAGGTGTGGTTCGTAGAGGCAAACGGACTAGGCAATGTCGGGGATGTCGAATCCTGTGTGGACTTCGCGGCTATCACAGACCGAGGCAGTGTCGTTATCTCGGGTACTCTTGGCCCATTTCTGAAGGTCAATGACGGTTACTGGGTTTGTACTGCCCCAGCAGTCCCTAAGAAGCTGTGGAGCGATCTCGACCTTGTTAATGAACTCATCAACGAGTACGAGGATAACGACTATATCGCTACTGTCATCGACCCTGGGTTGGAATGATGCAGTTCGAGTCAATCAAGTCCCCTACTGACCTTGAGAACTACCCTCTGGGCACTGTTCTCGGTGGGTCGCTGGAAACCTACGTCCGTACTTCGAGCGGTTGGTGTGCGTGTACCTTGGAAGAGTTCTACACAAGCACTCAGCTTTTTGGGTTCCTGCCTGTCGGCATGATGACGGGTAGCCGTCGTGTGGCCGTGTACTACAAGCCGTGACACGCATCACTTAGTATGGAGTTGACAGCTCAGAAACGTTGACTCTATACTGAACACATCATAACTGAATAGCCTCTGAGAGTTCAACTAACAATCGTCGCCGCGACTCAGAGGCACACCCCTTGTGGCGGAACAGGCAGACGCGCTCGACTCAAAATCGAGTTCCGAAAGGAGTGTGAGTTCGATTCTCACCGAGGGGACCACCAAGCACCGGACGATGCTGGATGATTAGGCCATAGCCGCCTGCCGCTCTGATCAAGCGGACGTGCCGGTTGCCGTGACGGGGGTCGCGTGCGGGGTAGCACCCTAGGACTGACAATTTTTGTGTGATGGTTTTTGTTTCGTCAGTCAACAGCACCCCTTCTAACGGAATGTAGCGCAGTAGGTAGCGCACCTGGTTTGGGACCAGGGGGTCGTGAGTTCGAGTCTCACCATTCCGACGGGCAGTATTGCCTATCGTCACATGCTTGGTACGTGACATCCAGTTGCCAGGAGTCCTCCGGGACTTCCTGGCTTTATCCCAGATAGTGTAATGGCAGCACGGCAGGTTTTGGCCCTGTCGGACTAGGTTCGAGTCCTAGTCTGGGAGCGCTTGACGATGAGGTTTGCTCGATAGCACAAAGTGTCATGACCAAGACACCCTCATCGAACGGCTGGGTTGCCCTGGTCAGGTAACAAGCTGCTTAGTGTTAGGGGTTCAGCACGCTGAGTAAGACTCAGAGGGACAGGTTCGAGTCCTGTAGCAGCACGACAGAAAGGAGAAACAAAAATGACTATTATTCGATTTGATGCTGAGACGAGAGAAGCCTTCCGCAAGATTGCGGAGCTGGTAGACATCCTGGGTATCAAACCTATTGAAGAACTAAGCAACACTGAGATCGTGGACAAGGATGGTGTCGTTCATGATCTGTCTGAACTCGTCAAGACAAATTGTGTTATTGACAATGGTTGTGGAGTGATCTTCATGGGCATTAGAGCCGATTGTGTTGGCCCAATGGCAGGTTTGTTCGTTTCGTCTGCTGGTAAACACTTCAGCTCAGAAGCCCTTGCAAACCTCATCCGCGAACACGAGGATGACGATGATTTCCTAATCACTGTCCACAAGTTCTAATGAAAGGAGAAACAAAATGAAGCTACGACTTACTGACTTCGACTCAAACACTTACGAAGACACTGATGGTTCGTGCGATATATGTATGTATACAGGTATGCTCGACCACCCTGAGTACACCTTTACCACCAGTTTCGGTGAAAGCTATACTATCGAGGGCTGGTGGTCCGACTGGGGGCACCTTACGACCATTGACATCAATCTTCCTGTGTTCACTACTTGGTTGCATGAAGCTGAGTTCAAGGAACCAACAGAGCTTATTGAAGAAAATGAGGAATACACTTGGCTTTCGGATAAGCGCTTCTGGGAGGAGTTTCTACTGGATGTCCTTAAGGCAGCTCAGTATTGCAGTACGCCGGAAGAACTCAATGAAGAACTCGACTGGGCGCTGAAGGGGGCTAACAATGCTGACTGATGAACAGTTTGATGAACTCGCTGATAGGCTACTGAAGAAGATCGCCACTCAGCTGGGTGTCGAACTTGAGGAAGAAAAACCTAAGTCTGACACTATAGTCTGGGACAGGGACGGCACGAAATACGATCTAGAACAGCGTGCTCTCGGACCTTGTGTAATCTCAGTTGAAGGTGTCTACTACCTCTATGTTGAGTTAGGTATCCCAGGTAATACTGATTACGAGGAATACTGGATGAGCACTTGGGGTGATAAGTTCAGCACGAGGGAACTAGCAAGTATCCTTACGGAACTTGGTGGAGACTTCGATGTCATCCAGGGCTGATACACTGTCCTCGTAACAACAACGACAACCAAGGAGTAACCATGAGCATTGTCGATCTCGCTGTCAAGCTCGGTAAGGCTTTCGAGGGTGCGTACTCGTCCGTCGTCAAGAACGACGAGATGAAGACGACCATTACCCAGGAGGCCCGTACGGGTGTCTACACGATCACCACCAAGGACACTGATCTGATTGCCCTTCTCGACCAAGGCATTGTCGAGAAGGCTCCTGTGACGATGATTAAGCCCATGACCTATGGTGTCGTCTCTCCGGGTGTCTATACGGTACCCGGTCATAAGATGGAAGAGATTTTAGAGCAGCGTCCGTTCGACCATCTGTGATTGTCGGCCTGAGACAGCGCGCCTCTGATCTCAGGGATAGGTAACTGAGGGGTTCGTCCTTTCGGGTACCGGCCTTACATGAGGGTTCATAATTCATGAGGACTCATCCCCCTATCGACTAACACTTGGTAGGGGGATGATACTATATGTGTGAGTAGAGTCACACGCATATTAGTTGTATCAAGTCCGGTCTGACAGCTATACTCAAGTTGTCAGACCGGACAACAACGAAAGGACCAATCAACATGAAGAAGTTTCTTGCGACGACAGGTGTCGCACTCCTGATGCTCACCCCGGCAGCTGCATACGCTGCTGACAACACCCCTGAGATCAAGGCTGAGGTCACGAAGGCTACGTCCTCTTCTCGGCAGACTTCCTCGGAGGTCAACGTCGGAGGCACCTGGGCCGTGGAGAAGCTGGCTGTCGGCCAGCGGTTCATTGTCTCGACCGTGCCGAACGAGGGCAAGGCCCCGTTCACGTGGGCGGCATCTTTCCCATTCACGTTGGACGACGGAACTCGGATTGGTGAGTGTGTCGCTAACGAGGCGACGCTGACTTGCACGGTCAAGGAAGTGCCGGACGCTTACAAGGACAAGACGGATGTTACTGGCACTTGGTGGGCCAAGGCACGGCTTCAGGGTGGTGCGATTGGCACCACTGAGGGTACGATCACGCTGAACGGTAAGGCTGTGAAGACCCTTGTCTGGGGTGACAAGAATGGTGAGGGGGTCTGCACCAACGATTGTGCAAACCCGGCCCATTATGAGTACGCTAACCCGGAGAACGTGAAGTTCGGGTGGTCTAACGCTGATGGGACTATCAGCTGGGGCATTAAGTGGATTGCTAAGGGTGGTGTCGAGTACACCGTGAAGGACTTTGACGCGAAGCTGGGTACGACCGTGAAGTGCGCGAAGTCGGATACGTGGAACCCGGATACGACCGAGACCGTTACTGCTACGCAGATCGACCCGAATACGATCAAGTTCACGGCTCCTGACGAGTCCAAGACGTGTGTAGTCTACCCGCCTGAGCATACTGTCGTTCCCGAGGGCCAGACTTCTGCGACTAACCGTGCTGAGGTGAATGGTATGAAGCTCGAAGCTACGGCGACGGTTAAGAGCAATGGTGGTACGAATGGTGATGGTTCTGTGAAGCCTACGCCGGAGCCTTCTACGCCTGCCCCTGTACCGGAGCCGAGTGTTACGCCTGCCCCGCAGCCTACGCCTTCTGTGAAGCCGACTCCTGCGCCCTCTGAAGAGCCTACGCCAGCTCCTTCCGAGAAGCCTACTCCGGCTCCTGCACCGTCTGAGAAGCCTTCTCCGGCACCTAGCCCTTCGGATGAGCCGCAGTCTGCGACCCCTACGCCTGCCCCGGCTGTCGTACCAGAACAGGGCAAGCTCGCTAAGACGGGTGCTGCATCTGAGGCTATCGTGATTGCACTTATTGCAATCGGTGGTGGTGCCTTGGCCTGCTACCTCGCCTGGTGTGCCGGTCGATTTGGCAACGACCATATCTGAGTGATACACTAGAAGCCTCCTTCCTAACAGGACAGAGCGCCAGTGCTGTTTAGTGCTGGCGCTCTGTCTTACCCAAAACACAGTGTGGCACAGGTCACACCAGTTTCGCTTGTACCCTACACTAACACGTACTAATATTGACTGCGTAGAAAGGAGGGACAATGACAGACCCAAGTAAGGTTGTGGAAACGTGGCTCAAGCGAGTTGGCCGCAGCAGCTTTAGTTACTCTGACAGGGCTGCGAAGCAGCCAACCAGCGTCAAAAAGTTCAACCCTGTAAAACTAGACGAAACAGCAGAAAAGCTCATCGACAGCATCTACAAATGGTGGTACGGCGAGACTAAGACAAAGCCGCGATTCAATGATGTCGTCATTTGCCTGAGTCAGTACGTGAGCCGGAATAACAATTACGCAAACAAGTTAGTTCCACACGTGCCGGACCTCAAAGACCTGAACTATATTTGGGACAAAGACTCTCGTATTAGTGTCACAAGCGGCGACCCAGACACATACATGGGCATTAGCCGACAACACATCAACAAATGGTACGAGCACTATAGCGCCCTAGAAACAGACTTCGGCCAACTAGCCGACGAAGTTATCACAGACTGCATTGCAGCACCAAGCACACTGAAGTTTGCTAAAGCCACTGCACTCATGGTTGTACTCAACGAAAGGAGAACTAATGAGACCAGTACGACAGCACCATAACGATGCTGGTTTCGACCTGTCTACGAAGATGCCGGTGATTATCTATCCCGGTGAAGTTATCCTCGTGCAGACAGGTTACTACCCCGCTAAGTTCGACATTCCTGACGGCTCTGTCGGACTCGTCTTTGCCCGCTCTTCCTTGAGCAAGAAGGGGCTTCTACTCGCTAATGGTGTTGGTGTCATCGACGCTGGTTACGAGGGCGAAGTTCTCGTTCCACTGTGGAACATGAGCAAGGACACCCCTGTCGTTCTCGAAGAACATGAAAGGGTCGCTCAAATTGTCATTGTCAAGCTAGAGAGCGCATCAGCTCTCTACGCACAGCCACCTGTCCAAGCCGGTGAGCGTGGTCAAGGTGGTTTTGGTTCGACTGGAAGGTCTATCTGAGAATGAACATCAACGTCTATTCTAAGCCCAATTGCCCACAGTGTACGGCGACGTACCGCAAGCTGAAGGCGCTTGGACTGCCGTTCAATAGCACCGACGTAACGGAAGACGAAGATGCACTGGCAATTATCCGCGCACTTGGTTATCAGCAAGCACCTGTCGTCGTTGTGCGTGAAGGTGCGCAAATTAAGGAACACTGGTCTGGGTTCCGACCGGACCTTTTGAAGAAGTATGAGGTGAAAAATGACTAAAATTACTGACCCTGTGAAGCTCGAAGAGGCTCGCGCCCGCATGGCTAAGGCTCGTGCCACCCGGATGGGCGGCAAATACCCGCAGGATGTAGAAACCCGTGTTGCCTTCGTTCGGGAACTCGTGATTAAGCAGTTCAAGGATGCGGGCCTGTCGGTCATGAAAGATGGAGAACTTATCGGTGGGCCTTCCGCACGCTATTACCACACTAAGTTGGTGAACGGGAGCCTGACGATCAAGGACATGATCTTGCTCGGTGACTACATGCCGGTTGACTGGACTCTCATCTTCAAGTCTGTTCGACAGCCAAAGGATGTTCTGCGTCCGTCTGATGCTGAGGCAGCACCTATTAATATGGAGTTTGCTGAGCCTGGCGATAACCCGTTTGCTGATTACTTTACTGATGTGGATGGTATGTGATGGAAGAAATTAGCTTGCGTGATTTCGGTAAGAGTCTGAGGAAAGAGATTCCAAGTATTGGCTCTACGAAGGTCATTAGGTTTCTACGCCGTGAAGGATATCTGAAGAAGGGTCGGCATATTAGCGAGCCTACGGAAAAGGCCAAAGGACTGCTTGGTATCTGGCGTGTCTATAAGAACGGTAGAAACTCGCATCCCCAGGTGTATGTCACGAAAGAGGGTATCCGGGTGTTCACTGATATGATTATCTCCGAGTATGAGGACTTCGGTCCTTGGGAGATTAGGAGAAGTTATAGTGACTGACTGGCATAATCTGATCGCTGACTACAACCTGTGGTGCGATAACTACGATGAGGGCCGTAGTCGAGCACTTGACCGTGTTATCGTCCACCACAACGCTGGCAAGGCTATGTCGCATGGTGGTGTCCTTGCAGCGTTTAACCATAATGGCACGTCTGCGCACTACAATGTGGACATTGACGGCAGCACCGCACAGTTCGTCCACGACAAGGACACGGCCTGGCACTGCCCCGGCGTTAACTCGTGTTCGATTGGCATTGAGCACGCTAACTCCACTGGTGCTGAGGGTGGCTGGGACATTAGTGAAGCGACGCTTGATGCTGGTGCGCACCTGACTGCGGCCCTGTGTCGTGCGTATGGTCTTGGTCGTCCGCAGTGGCGTGTCAACGTGTTCCCCCACTCGGACTTCTATTCGACTGCCTGCCCCGCGTCTCTGCGGGATAAGTACGCTGGTGAATACATGGAGAAGGCTCAGGCGTACTATGACAACCTTGATGCTGAGATCACTCAGTCTGAGGGCTGGGTGTCGCAGGATGGTGGCTGGTGGTACCGCACCTCGGATGGTGGCTGGGAGACTGGCTGGTTCCCTGTGAACGATAAGTGGTTCTATGCCAACGAGAAGGGTTGGTTGCAGGCTGGTTGGCAGCATATCGACGGCCACTGGTACTTCCTGCACGATATGCACGATTCGCGCTACGGCGAGATGGAGACTGGCTGGCAGAAGATCGGTGAAAACTGGTTCCTCCTGAACGACAAGGGCCAGATGCAGACCGGCTGGCAGCTCGTCAAGGGCAAGTGGTACTTCCTTGAGGAAAACGGTGCTATGCGTACCGGGTGGCTGTCGTACAACGGCAGTGATTACTTCCTTACTAAGGACGGCTCTATGGCTGTCGGCCTCGCTCAGACGCGCCTTGATGGTGCGTGCTCGATTTTCGGTGAGGACGGTAAGCTGATTATCGGCAAGATGGTTGTCGAACAAGACGCTGACGGCCTTGTTCGCCTGGTAGAATCGAAGTAACTTCTACTAGGAGGAACTTTCATGGCTAATGAAGTCTTGACCACTGACCGTACTAAGTGGTACCTGCTGACCCCTGAGCGGCGTAAGGCGCTGTACGCGCTGTTTGCGGCTCTGGGTGCGATTGGTGTCGCTTACGGCGGTTGGACTGCCGAAAGCTGGGAGCAGTGGTCTACTGTCGCTCAGCAAGTTCTCTCGGTGATTGGTCTGCTTGTTGCGACTGTTCACACTGGCGGTGTTTATACGGCTCCGTCATATGGCACTCCTGACGCTGAGTGACACAATTACAGAAAACCCCCTTGCTGGTGTCAGTGAGGGGGTTTTCGCTATAATGGCCTCATGAAGAAGCTACTTGGTACTATGACTGAACCTCGGTCAGTAACGGCGGTGATGGTGGTTATTTACACTGCTATCTCGCTTACTGGCCTTGGGTTCCTGACAAGCTACGATTCGTTGCCGTGGGTGATTATCCTCGCTGCATTGCTGATGTTGGTTTCGGGTGTTTTGGGCGCACCTTCAGCATGGTTGGGTTCTTGGTGGCTTGAAGGCCCCGCTGCACTTGTCGCCGTGCTCGGAATTATGCTGATTTCGATTAACGAACTTGTGCTGACCACGGCACATGTGCGTTGGCCACTCCATGTTATTATTTTGTCAGTAATTATCGCATTGTTCTTTTTTGCGCGTGCTCTGCGTGTGTGGCCGTATTCGTATCGCCCCGGAGTTCTGCCGAAGAGCAAGCTGGAAGAGGCAGAGGAACGGTATAATCAGACAAGGCAAGAATACTTGTCAACCGTTAGTGAGTAACAACAGGAGGACAGATGAATACGGCACTCGTTGGCCTTGTGTGCTCTGCTGTTACCCTCATTATTAAGGCACTTATAGATTTGTGCATTGACCGTTACAAGAAGGCTCAAGAGATTCAAGAAGCCCGCGATGATCTTGAAGCTGATTTGCGTACGCAAGCGTTCCTGTGGAAGGAGCACGCTTATGCGGTGCGCGTTGCGGCTGTTCAGGCCGGTGTGAAGGTAGAAGACTTGCCTTCCGTTCCAAAGGAGGACTAATGCTCATTGCCTGGTTTTTGGTTGGTCTCGCTGCTGGCTTGATTGCCGGTGCTGCTTGTACTTACGTGTACTTGGACAACAAGTTTCAGAAGGCTGTGAAGGAGGTGCTTGGTGGTATCCAAGACGAACTCGCGCGATTTGCTGACGAGTGATGACCCGGAGCTGCGTGGCAAGCGCGACATGGCTTTGTCGCTGCTGAAGCGTGGTACGGAGCGTAACAAGATCATCTCTGCGACAGGCTTCACATCTGAAGAACTGTTCGTTATCGAGCAGTCCTATTACGACAGCCGACAGGAGTTGTCGCCCCGTAATATGCGCATCAAGCAGCTTGATCGTCTTGATGCGCTTGTTGACATGGCCTACAGCCAGATCGAGATATTTGGTCTTGCTGACGAGAAGGGTAACTGGGGCCAGAATCTTCAGGCTGTTCTTGCTGTTCTGCGTGAGATTTCCGAGGTCGCTAACCTCAAGCGCCAGACGGTGACTCATGAGATTCGTGTGATCGAAGAGAAGCAAGTGAACATCATGCTGTCGTTCACTAATCAGGTGTTGGAAGAGTACACGGCTCTCATGTACCCGCACCTGTCGGCTGGGGCTAAGAAGGCTTTGGAGACGAACAAGGCTGACTGGTTCTCTCAGGCTGTGAACAAGCCTGCTGCTCTTCTTGAGGCGACTGTGGAAGTTGAGGGTGAGTAATGCTGCCTTTCGGTGCTGTCGCTAAGAAGTTTTCTGATGCCCAGCGTCTTGAAGTGTGGCGTAACAACCCTGCCAAGTGGGCTGAAGACCACGGCCTGTTTATGTGGTCGAAGCAGCGTGAAGTCGCGCGCAGTGTTGTAGAGCACCAAAAGACGTTGGTTGTCACTTCTAACGGCGTAGGCAAGGCGACAAGAGTGTCAGAACCATTGCCTACTCCTACTGGCTGGACGACAATGGGTGAACTTCGCGTTGGTGACTATGTTCTTGACGAGCATGGTAAGCCTACTAAGGTTGTTGCTAAATCACCCGTGTGGAACATTCCACTGGTTAAGGTGGTGTTCAATGATGGTGCTGAGGTTATTTGCCCGGAGGCCCATGAGTGGGTGACTCTTAACTTCAACGAGGCTAAGAAGGCACGTAAGCGTATTGATGGTGACTGGCGTAACGGCTGGTCTTATGGTCATACCCGTGAAACGCGGGAGATCATGTCGTCTCTGCGACACGGTAAGCAGAACCAGGCTAACCATTACGTTCCGATTAACGCGCCTATTGTCGGACAAGAAGCTGATCTACTGGTTGACCCTTACGTGCTTGGCGTGTGGCTCGGTGATGGTCACTCATGCGACCCTTGCATTACTATTGGTGAGCGAAAGAAGCATATCAAGCAAATCTTTGCTGAAAAGGGTATTGAGCTTCGTCAGTATTCTTATCACTCAGATACGGCTGAATGTCTTGCTTTTACTCATCAAGGTTACAGGGCTAAGCTGCGTGAGCTTGGTGTGCTGAACAACAAGCATATCCCGCAGGCGTATCTGCGTGCGTCTATCGAGCAGAGGATTGATCTTCTGCGCGGCCTCATGGACACTGACGGCTTCAATGCTGGCACGAATACTGGAACTGCTGTCGGTGTTGACTTCATGAACGAACAGTTGGCACTGGGCGTTGTCGAGCTGATTCGTTCTCTTGGCGTGCGCTGCTCTGTCTCTAAGGAGCGGACGTACCTGAATGGTGAAGATGTTGGCCCTCGCTGGCGTATGGTGTTCAACCCGACGTTCGACCCATTCACGCCCGGTTCTGTGAAGAGCCTTGAGCGACCTCAGAAAGATGCTCAGTCTTCGCGCAAGACCGTGCGTACCATTGTCGATGTCGTGACGGTGCCGACTGAGCCAACCCAGTGTATTGAGGTGGACTCCGAGAGCCACATGTACCTGGTTGGTGAGCATATGGTGCCAACCCACAACAGCCGACTCTCTGCAATGCTCGTCAACTGGTGGGTAGACACTCATCCTGTCGATGATACGACAGTCGTCACGACGGCGACAAACTGGAAACAGGTCCGCAACGTCCTGTGGAAAGAAATACCTCGTGTCAAGGCTGATGCTGGCATCGGTGGCAAGGTTAACGCCGATGCGACGTGGAAGATGGGAGACCGACAAGACCCTATCGCTTTCGGTATGAAGCCGGACGATAAGGACGAGTCGGGCTTTCAGGGTGTCCACGACCAGTACGTCCTAGTGATTATGGATGAGGCAGGAGGCATCTCCAAGGAAATCTTCACCGCTGCGGACGCAATCACGACCAACAAGTATGCACGCATCCTGGCTATTGCTAACCCTAACGACCCGTCGTGCTACATGGCCGAGGTGTTCAAGCGCGAGATGCGCCTGAAGCCTGAAGAGCGCTCCTGGAACATCATCCAGTTCGGCGCGTACGACACGCCTAATTTCACGGGTGAGGTCGTACCTGTCGAGGTTGCGACTCGTCTTGTGCAGGTTGACTGGGTTGAGGCACGTAAGAAGGAATGGGGCGAGGATGACCCTCGTTTCGTAGCGCGTGTCCTCGGTGAGTTCCCAGACGTGTCTGACGACGGCCTGTTCAACATGGGCCGTGTCATGCAGTCTATGGAGGCGTACGACACTTCTGAACCTGACGAGGGTATGCCGATTGTTCTCGGTGTTGACGTTGCTCGTTATGGTTCCGACAGCTCAGTGATCGTATCTAACCAAGGTGGGTACATCCGTATTCATGGGCGTTACCAGGGCTTGAATGGCCCTGAGCTTGCCCGTAAGGTTGGTGAGCTGGCAGTCGAACTCGGGGCTGTCGAGATTCGTATTGACGCTATTGGTGTCGGTGCGTCTGTTCTCGATAGTATCTACAATTTCGTGCCCGCTGACATTTCTGTCATCGGTATTCACGGTAACGCGAAGTCCGGGGATAGTACGAAGTGGTATAACTATCGAGCTGCTATGTACGATCAATTCGCTAAGGCTGTCGCTGATGGTCGTGTCTTCCTGCCCGATGACGATGAACTCCACAATGAAATTGCTTCTATCAAGTATGAGTACCGTGGTAGTGCCATTCTGATTGAATCGAAAGAAAATATGCGTAAGCGTGGCATCAAGTCGCCTGACGTTCTTGATGCTGTCATTTACGCATACCAAAACATTGGAGCGATTATGGCCGGTGATTCAGAAGGTCAGTACTATTCGCCTGATGATCTACTAGAAGAAGATGACCTCTTGGACTTCATGTTCGAGGAAGAGTTGTCTGTATTTCTAGCGTGATAGGATAATTAGCATGAAGTATGAGCAGACATTTCAAGAAGCGCTAGGGTCTTTTTCTGATACCCTAGCGCGTCTCAAGCGAGAAGATGCGGGCTGGTTGCCTTTGTCTGCTGTCGAAGGCCCTGATTCTCTGATTACTCTTGATGTGATTAGGGACCATTCGGCGCGTGCGCGCCGTTTGGCTACTCTTAACCCTATTGTGAAGCGTGGCTTGGTTGTACGTAACGCTTACATGTGGGGCGACCCTGTTGTCTACAAGGGTTCTACTGGACCTTCCCGTAATGTAATCGAAGAAAATGCGAAGGCTTGTTTCAGTGTGCAGGCGCGTGTTCGTGATGAGCAGTCTTTCAACACTGACGGTTGCGTCATTTATCTTGTGGATAAGGCGACAAAGACTGTTACACCTGCTCCGTTGATGCGGCTTGCCGGTGTGGCTACTGATGATGCGACAGGTGATGTCGTTGCGCTCCTGATCAACCCTGTCGTAAGTGGTGAGCCTCAGTGGTATATGCTGTGGGACCGTGTGAGCGTGAAGATCACCAAGTCTAACTACAAGGTGAACAAGCGCTTGACGGCTGTGTATGCGACCGTGAATCGCCTTGCTGCTGAACAGTACGGCAAGCCTGATCTCATGAGTGCTATGTCGTATGCACAGAAGTACAAGGAGCATCTTGAGGTCGCACACCTCATGGAGAAGTCTCTCGCTAAGCTGGCCTTCAAGGCAACGAGCGTTAATTCTAAGCAGCAACAGGCCGTCCAGCAGCGTATGGCTGGTCCCGGTGTCGGTGGCACTGCGAACATTGGTGCTGGGCAGGATATTCAGGCGATTAACAAGGCTGGCGCTGGGATTGATTTCTCGGCTGGTACGCCTCTTGCGTCTATGGTGTCGGCTGCGCTCGACATCCCTTTGTCGGTGTTGTTGACGGATGGTTCCGCAGGCGGTCGTCAGGGTGCTGAGACTGCGCTTGAAGACCCGACGTTTAAGGCGTTGGAATTGCGTCGTCAACTCCATATCGACATGTTGAATGAGATTGCTGCGGCTCTCGGTATTAAGGTGCAGATCGAGTACGGCTCGATCAATAATGACCAGACTCACCGCCGTATTCAGTCTTTGACGTTGGCGTTCCAGAATGGTGCTTTGCATCAGGTTGAAATGCGTTCCGGTGTGTTGCAGCTCTTGAAGATTGCTGGTTCTTTGCCATTGGAAGACTTGCCTGAACTGCCCTCTGAGAATGAGGCTGAGGGCGAAGAAGACTCGGCAGCAAAGGACAACGAGGACGGACGCGCAACGGGTGTAGGCCCGTTGTCTGACGGTACTAACGACAATCGAGATAATGGAGGGACCGATGCCTAAGCTGCATGAGTCCACGAGCGCTGTCGGTACTGAGTCTCTTGGTGAGGGAAAGTACCGGATCAGAATTATCGTGCCCGGCCAGGGTTCTAGTGGTATTTACACTGCTGAGAACTTGGCTGAGTCTGCTTACCTGTTTAAGGCTGGCACGGAAATGTTTATAGACCACCCAACTGAGTCTGAAGAGTGGGAGCGCCCGGAGCGTTCTATTCGTGACTATGCTGGTGTCTTTCTTGAAGACGCTACTGTCGGTGAGGATGGGGCACTCTACACTGTGTGTAAGGTGTTCTCTGGTGTTAACGAGCTAATCAAGGATAAGTGGGAATATATTGGTGTTTCCATTAATGCTTGGTGCGACCAGCCAATTGCGGAAACAGGTGTTGTTCCTGTTTTTGCTGGCGTTAGGTCGGTTGACTTTGTTACCGCGCCTGGTGCTGGTGGTGTCATTGTTGATCTGCTAGAATCAAATAGGAACAACAATTCTATTAAGGAGGGAACTGTGGACGAAAAGCTGCTTGAGTCCAAGTTCGATGAGCTGAAGGGTGAGATCGCTTCTCTTGTTGAAGCTATCGGCTCTAAGCTAGAGTCTGCTGTGGCCGCGATTCAGGAGGCCAAGGTGGAGGAACCTGCTGAGAAGGTCGAAGAGGCATCCGTGGATGTCGATTCCGTCCTTGAGGCTGGCAAGAAGATTGCCGAGTCCGGTCTGCCGGATGCGGCTGTCGCGCGTGTTCGTGAGGCTGTGAAGGGCGGCGCGGATGTCGAGTCTGCTCTTGAGGCTGAGCGTGCGTATCTCAAGGAGGCTGTCGCTGCGACTGCCACCCCTGTTGTCGAAAAGAACGAAGACACTTTCGGAAAGATCGGTTGGTGAGCATAATGGCAGTCAACGCTATTCGTGTTCCGGTTGTCAAGGACAACCAGATTTTTGAGTATTCCAAGACTCTCTCCCTCCCTGTTGGTGCCACGCAGGCTCATCTTGAGCCTGGCGACGTTGTTGTCATCAACAAGGACAATGGTATTGCTGGTATTCTTCAGTCGAAGGTTCGTCCTACGACTGACAAGGCTGAGCAAGCTCTTACCGATGTTCTCACGGCACCTACGTACGGTCTGAATGGCCCCGGATACGCCTCTGTGCGTGTCGCTGGTGGCGTGTTTGAGCTTGTCGGCAAGTCTGTTGCCGCTGCGCAGGCGGGTGCGCCTGTGTACGCGAAGGCTGCGACGGGCGCAGGTGTGAAGCCTGAGATTACGACCGTTAAGGCCGGTGCTGATGTTGTTATCGGCTGGCTGAAGGAGCCGCTTGCTGCATCTACCAACCCTCAGAAGATGCAGGTTGTTCTTGCACCTGCTAAGAACGCCTGATAGGAGGCAACTAAAGTGCGTTTCAAGAACCAGGAAGAGTTCAACGTCCAGTTGGGTGAGGCCCTTGCAGGCGACCGTCTCGCGCAGGCGCGCCTGAAGGAGGCTGTCACCTCTGATCAGCTGGCACCTATGTTCGTGAAGGCCGCGAACGTTCGTTTCCAGGAGTATTTCGATGCTCATGAGACGATTTGGGACAAGATTGCGACGAAGGAGCTGTTGACGGACTTCCGTCCTGCTTCGCTTCTGTCGCTGAAGCCCGACGCTACTACGGCTCCTATCGACAATGGTGGTTATCAGCACCCTGTGGGCACGCTGCCTCATGTGCCGGAGCTGACTCCTTACCCCACCATGTCGTACAGCGCTGACGGCGCGTTTATCACGACCGCCAAGCACGGCGCGCGCATCCAGTTCAGCTTCGAGTCGTTTATTAATGACGAGTGGAATGTAATTAGCCGTTTCCCGAAGGATGCTGCTGCTCTCGCTGCGCGTACTGAGGACTTGCTGGTCCTCCTTCAGCTGTTTGACCCCGCTACGAAGTCTCTTCGCAAGGACGTGTTTAACACCACTAACAAGACCGAGTTTAGGGTCGATGGTCTGCCTGCTGAGATCACTGGCGGTGCTGCCGGTTTGGGTACCTCTGGTAATAATCACGAACTGTCGTTCGATGCGATTGTTGCTGCCCGGTTCCAGGCACTCGCTACTCTGCGCGACGGTCACTCGACTTATGTCCCCGAGGGTTTCGTATTGGTCACTAACCCGGCTCTTGCTGAGGTTGCTAAGGGCTACACTCAGATTAACGAGATTCGTGTTCAGAATGGTAAGCGTACCGAGATCAAGGGTAATCCTCTGAAGGACTTGGAGGTCGTTACTTCTGATCTGATTTCCGTTGTTGGTGGCGAGAAGGCATGGGTTCTTCTGCCGAAGGGTGGTCGCGCCAATGGTAAGACTGTCCTTGCGAAGACGGGTATGCTGGGTCGTGAGGCCCCGGAGCTTCGTATCCACAACAAGACCGGCCAGATGATCGGTGGCGGCGACGTTAACCCCTATGAGGGTTCGTTCGACAACGATGATGTCGAAGTCCGTATCCGACAGATCGCGGGTGCTGGCATCGTCCGCTACGACGGTATTATCGGCTCGACTGGTAATCAGTCTCTGTGATCAGTTAGCTGATTGAGTAAGACCCTCGCGGCCTTTGGCTGCGGGGGTCTTGCTATACTGGTTTTATGAGCGAGATTGATTTTTCTTCCCCCATCGGACAGGTGCGTGTCCTTATTCCTGATTTGCGTAAGTTGGAGGACTTGCGCGACTTGAGGAACGAGCCGCGTTATCTTTTCGCTGATGAAGAGATCGAGGCTTTGCTCGCTGTTAACGGCGGTAACGTGAAGCTGGCTGCTGCCGATGCGTGTGACGCTATCGGCATGGATAAGGCTTTGCAGTTGCTTGTCTTGAAGACAGACGACAAGCAGACTGACGGTGCTAAGCTGCTGGCTGCGATTGTCGGTCGTGCTCGGCAGTTGCGTGCTCAAGCGAAGGAAGATGAGGTAAATAACCTCTGCTTTGATGTTGTGCAGCCAACATTTGAGCCTGTGGATTGGGCGGTGAACTTCTAGTGGGCTTGTCGATTGACCCGAATATTCACCCTTTGTTCATGTATGCCTCGTATTATCCGCTTCAGTTGTTGGCGAATACGAAGGTGAGCATCTTCAAGGAGCCAGACACAGTATCGTACGACTGGTCTGATGAGGCTGGTTTGTCGCTTGAGTACAACAATCCTGTGTGGAAGGGTTGGGCGAACATTACACCCAATGTTGACTGGCGTGCTCGTAACCGTGAGTGGGCAGGTACAGTCACAGGTGTTCATGCGTATCGTGTGCAGCTTTTGCACATCGACAAGAATGAGGTTTTTTCACGTGATTTGTGGGGCAACCCGGATGCGCGTGTGTCGTTCGCTGAAGGTATGCGCGTCCAAGTAGAGGAAATGCCGACCGACGCTCGTGTTGCGGGGTTGAAGCTGGTTGTGCGTAACGCTCAGGTTGATACACTGAACTGGCAGGTGACGCTTTTGTGTGACGTGGCGACGGGGGAGACTGCTAATGGCTAGAACGAAAAAGACTGTCCGGTATGATGGTCGTGTTGCTGGCATTAAGGTGACTGTCGATACCGACAGGTATGGTGTCGCTGCTAAGGCGAAGAAGAAGATCATTGACGCTGCTTGGAAGAAGGTTGACGCAGCGGCTAAGGCTGCTGCTGCCGCTTCTACTGAGTATGGGCGTGCTTTGATTGCGACAGACCCGCGCCGTGTTGATACTGGCTATATGCGTGATGCTTTCCGTGTTGATGCGTCTAAGGGCGGTAAGGTTGTCGAGATCGGTTGGCATCGTTGGGACCGTGCTAAGCCGTACTATTCGTGGCAGGAGAACGGCACGTACAGTCAGCGCACTTCTGGTTATTTGCGTTCTGGTTTGCGTGGCAAGCCTACGGGTGGCGACAAGGGGAAGGGTATTACCCCGGCTAAGTATTTGCCCCGTGTGACGGCTGTGTTCCGTGAAGAGTTCTATGGGAGGCTGAAGTGACGGATAGGACCTTGGAGTTTGACGAGGCTTGTCTGGCTCTTTTGCGCACGATTAAGGATGTTGAGGTTTTCGACTCTTTTTCGCGTGATACGAAGGTGCCTCTTTATATCGTGTATCACGGCGGCGCTGAGATCAATCGTCAGTTGGACGAGTATGTGTCGCTTGGTGGTCACACTATGGATGTGTACGAGCATCCTTTCACGGTGGATGTGTACGCTGTGAATAAGAAACTTCTCAATCGGCTTGTGTCGGTTGTGAAAGAGAAGCTCATTGGTGCTGTGTTGGTTGATGGGTCTAATGGGGTGAATATCGCTGCGTCTGTTGGTACTGATAGCGATTACGATTCCACGTTGCGGCCTACGGTTTATCAGCACAGTATGAGTTTTTATGTCAACCTGGATAGGGGTGAGTGAATTGCGCGTGCGCAATGTTTTTACCAATATTGTCTGCGACAAGACCGAGGATGAGCTGGCTGTTCTGCCGGACATGTATGAGGTTGTTGACGACAATACGCCGATTACACAGGCCAAGTGTTGCGGCGAGGATGATACCATTGAAGATGACGATATCGTTTCCCACAAGGAGGAATACTGATGCCCAAGATGTTGTCGCCGAACACCACCATTTGGTGGGTTCCGGCTGATGCCATTACTAACGTTGCTGACCTGTTTAAGGCTGCTACCTACACGGGTGGTACGCCGAAGGCGGTTGACATTTCGTGTGCTATCGCGGCGGGCATGACGCTCGGTGCGACGGACTCTGACACGGATGATTCGCGTACCATCTGCGATTCGGGTAACGCGAAGACTCCGACCATTGCCAACTACGAGGCTTCGCTGACGTTCTTCCGCGAGGCTATCGCGGCTGGTCAGAAGGCGGCGGGTAACACCTCCGTCTACGATAAGGCTTTCCAGTTGTTCAAGCGTGGAACGCTTGACGGTATTAAGGAAGGCTACCTGGTCCAGCGTATCGGTTTCCGACAGGGTACCGCTGTCGAGGCTGGTATGGAGCTGTCGGCCTTCAAGGTCGTGCCGGACAACCCAAAGGACGAGCTGGGAGACGGCGATAAGCCTATCCAGTTCACCGTCCCGTTCCTGCCTCAAGGCTATATGGAGCTGAACAAGGCTGTCACTGCCTGATCAGTTCTGCTAGAATACCCCTGTGCCTCCGAGGTGCGGGGGTATTCTCATATCTGATTGGAGTAGACATGTTTGAGTTGTCTAGGATTATCTTGTCCATCAAGCCTACAGTCAAGGCTATCGACGTGCCACTGAACACTGAGGATGCGGAGCGTTTCGCTCAGTTGGTCGAACTGGCTAAGACCGCGCAGTTGCACGAGGCACCAATGTCTCGTTCAATTACCGACACTGCCCCTGGTGTCGAGCTTGAGGAAGAGCTTGAAAAGCTGCGCAAGCAGACGATCACTCTACGTCTGCGCGCCCTGTCGAACAAGGAGCTGTACGTCCTGAAGCGCAAGGTCTGGGAAGACCCGTTCTTCTCTACGAAGAACAAGAGTGTTGAGGAAAAGGCTGTCATCGAGATCGAGCGTGAAGACCGTCTGATGGAGTATATCGTTTCCCGTGCCTGTGTCGAGATCATTGATAATGAGACTGGCGAGTCGAAGAACGGTCTAGACGAGGACGAGGCTGCGCAGCTTCGTGGTTATTTGCCTGAGTTCTTGTGGCAGCAGATTTGTGCGACGTGGAATGATGCTCAGGAGCTTGGAGCTGTGGTGGCTGAGGCGATTTCTGATCCTACGTTTCGTGGGGACGGAGCTGAGCAAGCCGGAGAACCAGTGGATGATTCTTCTACTGAAGACGGCGAGAGCGGAGAGTAAGCCTCCGACGCTGTTTACGGGCGCGCACGGCATGTTTGCTCGGGTTGCGCCTGTGTGGATTGGTGATGAGCTTGACTCGGAGCCGATAGATCAAACTGAATACACTAACTTGGACCTGGCTTTGGCTGCGGGTTATCAGTATTATCTCGACAGCCTGTGTAACAAGTGTGGTACACCGCTCTGGTACGGTCGTAGTGAGCATAGTGCGATTGAGTTCCATGTAGAGACTTCTACGTGTTATTCATGTGCTGAGCTTGATCGACATCGTGAGCACGCGAAGGAAACCAAGCCAGGTGAAAGCACATACACGGTGATGGGCACTGTCGAATACTCGGACGGTACGAAAGAGCCGTTGCCTTCACCTCTTGAAGCGCTTGAGCAAGTTAGGTAGGAAAAGTCCCTGGTATCATTGGAGTGGTACCAGGGACGTTTTCTTTTTAGGAGTTAAGGTGGCAGACGAGTCAATTAAGATTGATATTGACGTTAACGCTGCTGGGGCAGACAAGGCAGCACAGAGCATTGGTGCCCTGGAAAAGCAGATTGGTTCGCTTCAGAGTGCTGTCGCTGCACTGAAGGCACCCTCTGGCCGTGGTGGTTCTGTTCTTGATTCTTTGCAGCTCGACAGCTCGAAGGTCAAGAACCTGAAGGACTCTGCATCTGCGCTGAAGTCTGTGGCTGATGCTCTTGGCTCACTGAATAAGGCTGCTGGTGACGCGAGCAAGGCTGATCTTTCGGCGGGTGTCGATAAGGCTGTTTCGGCGTATCGTCAGTTCATCCGTGAGACTCGCACGATGAACAACCTGAGCAAGGACCATATCGCTAAGCTGAAGGATACTGCCTCGGCTATGCGTGAGGTGGCTTCTGCGTCTAATGCTATGGCTGAAGCTGAGACGAAGGCGAAGAAGGCCCAGGCTCAGTTGAACCAGTCGCAGGCACGTAAGACTGAGGCTCAGGCTGAAAAGCTGCGTGCTCAGGCAAGTGTGAAGCGTGAGGATAATGCCATCCCCTTGCAGAAGCAGAGGGGTAAGGACGAGCGTAGCCTTGTGAAGGCGAAGGGTGCTGAGGCTACCCGTCTTGCTGAGATTCAAGCGCTCACCGCTTTGGAGCAGGCAGAGATTAGGGCCGCTGCAACGACGGCTTCTGCTGAGGCTAAGCGTGAAGCGGCTGTCGCTAGTGCTTCGGCGCGCATTGGTGCTGCCCGTGAGGCGGAGGTTGCACGTACTGAGCGTGCTCGTATCCGTGAGGAAGAGCTGACTAAGCGCCAGGCGATTCGCTCTGATGCTAGTACCGCTCGCAATAACGCTCGTGCGAGTGAGAAGGCGATTGAGAACGTCCGTTACGCTGCACGCGACATGGCTGTGTACTACGGTGCTATTACGGCTGGTATTGGTCGTGTGGTGTCGTCTGCTGCTCAAGCGGGTATTGCGCAGGAGCGCGCGTTTGCTGACGTGGAGCGTACCGCGCAGGGCACTACAAAGTCTCTTAGCGAGCTGAAGAACGCTTACACTGATCTGTCCACGAAGACCACCACGTCTTTTGCTGATCTGTCGAAGATTGGTACGCTCGGTGCGCAGATGAACATTCCGACGAACAAGTTGAAAGACTTTACGAAGGCTGTCGCTGAGTTCTCGACTGTTACCGGAATGGAGGTCGAGTCGGCTTCTACCGCGTTTGGCCGTTTCGGTGAGATGATGGGCAAGCTGCAAGAGTCGGCACCTGGCAAGGGTGACGGCTACGCGGTCCTCGCTAACCAGATCGCTGACCTCGGTGCGAAGTCGGTTGCAACTGAGCCTGAGATTGCGAACATGGCCGTGTCGATTGCTGCTCAGGGTAAGTCGGCTGGCTTTACTCAGAATGAGATTCTTGCCCTGTCGTCTACCCTGTCGTCGCTCGCTATTCCGAAGGAATGGGCGCGCGGTTCGCTTCAGCGTATCTTCAACTCGATCAATGCCGCTGCTGCTGAGGGTGGCGACAAGATGCACACCTACGCCCAGGCTGTCGGTGTGACTGATGAAGAGTTCCGTAAGCTGTGGCAGGACGACCCGAACAAGGTGTTCCAGGGTATCTTGCAGAACCTTGCAGGTATTGGTGACAAGGTTGAGAAGGCTCAGGCGATTAAGGACTTGGGCTTCAAGAACGTGCGTGACGTTGAATTGCTGTCCCGTATGTCAAACAGTGTCGGACTGTATGTTGAGCAGTTGAAGGAGGCTGAGAGGGCTTCTAAGGGCACGACGTTCATTGATGAGTCGATGAACGTCATCATGGATACCCTGTCGGCTAAGATTGAGGCTTTCCAGCACGCTTTGCAGAACGCGGGCGCGGCCATGAACTCTAGCTTCATGGTGCCTTTCAAGCTGCTGATTACTCTTGCGACAGGTGTTGTTAACGCTTTCGCTAAGCTGCCAGCACCTATTCAGGCGTTTGTTGGTGCGCTCGCGGCTGTGGCGACAGTGCGCGTTGGCCTTATGGCTGCGAAGGCTGCGGCTGTGTCGATGTCGGCGACGTACTTGCAGATGCAGAACCGTATGTTGCAGGCGACAGGCGCGCAGAAAGCCTCGTGGAGTGTCGTGTGGCAGGCTATTCGTCAGGCTCAGACGGCTACTGTTCAGTATGATTCGGCGCTTGCCGCTAACGTGGGTACGGCTAATGCTGCGGCTGCTGCTAATCAGCGGCTTGCTGCTGCGGATAACATGGTGGCTGCTGCGGCTGGTAAGGCTGCGGCTGCTAAGGCGGCTCAGAACGCTGCTCAAGTGGCTTCTGCTGGCGCGTCTGCTGCGGCTGCGGGTGCTCAGGTTGCGGCGGGTGC
>CALGXU010000087.1 GCA_937935205.1 uncultured Rothia sp. | reverse complement strand
GGTGGAGGCGCTGGCGTACCTAGCGTTGGCTATCGTGGCGGATCCTTTCGCCTATATACTGGCAGGTCCTATTCTGGGCGAAGAAACCCTGGAATCTCTTTTTGTGGCATCCCTAGGATTTTTGATACTAAGCATCGGTATTCTTCCGCTGGTACTGTTCATTTTCTCCCTGTGGGCTCTCATCAATTTCTTAGGTGTGATGGTGCAGCTCATCTGGAGGCGTAAGGCCGAGGAGAAACTCACGTTCCGGCTGGTGTACGAGTGTGCCCCGCCCTCTGAAACAAACCAGGAGGGCGACGCTTCGCCTCAGCAAGATGATGGTATCGACCAACCGGTGATGGACCCTGGCCCCCTGCCCACTTCGTCTCAGAAGGGGAATGCGCGGCTTTTGTTCTTTGCCGTTTCCGTCCTGAATCCGTATATTGCGGCGGCGATTCTCTCCATTGCGGGCCTGTTCGGGGCTGGGTCACTCGTCGCAGCTCTCTTTGTGACGGTGAATCAGGTGAGCGCAGGGCTCACGGGGATCCCCGGCATCATCTGGTGTATGGCGTGGATTCTGAGCCTTGTGCGGCTTAACGAATCGGACGAGGCTTAGGCAGACTAGCCACTGGCTCAAAGAACTGGCTCAAAGAACTGGCTCAAAGAACAGCCGCGCGGGATTGATCCCCCGCGCACTGAACACACACTTTAGACAACACAACAGACACATAACAGCAGACAAGCATTGGAGGAGGTTGCCGTGGCGGAGCATAGCGAAGCACCGAAAAACCCTCAGAACCCGTCCGAGAAGAGTAATGGCGAGTATCAGCCCCTGTGGGATACGGATCAGCCCGCCCCCGATTACTCGGCTTTGTTGCTTCACGGGACGCCGGTTGCCGCGCCGACCGGGGAGATTCCTGAGCCGGTGAAGGAGGTCTTGGCGATACAGAAGGCTCGTTCTGCATCCGCGCCTGCCGATACGGTTGCATCCGCCCCGACAGTGCCCGATTCAGCAGCGCCCGCTCTGTCGGTTTCTGCTCCCGCACCCTCTGCGCAGGCTGCAAACTTTTTCCCGTCGGCGACAGGGCACCCGGTGCTGAACCGACCGCTGTACGGTCGCCCGGGCCCCACGATGCGCCGCATGTCCCCCATGGGCACGGATGCTGGCACATCTGCACACCGGCAGGTGCCGACCGCTTTTCCTGCCTGGATGGATGAGAAAGTAGTGGGTACTCCGCGACCTATCGGGTATATCTCAGCAACCCCACTTGCGGGCAAGGTGCGCGGATCAGACCTGTGGAAGAAGGCCTGGCCTGAGCTCATTGCCCTCTTCTTCGTGGGTGTGGTGTTTAATCCCCTGACTTATCTTCTGTTGGCTACCGTTACAGGGGACCCTCGCTTTGGTGGGTTTGTTTACTATTTCTTCCTGATGCTTTCTCTGGTGACGGCGGGTCTTCCCATGTTCTTGTGGGGCGGTGCACTGTTTTTTGCGCTAGTCCGAGTTAGCCGAAAGTACCGGGCACTGAAGTGGAAGGCCATGCCGCTTGGGCCGTTCTGGTTCTATCTGGTGTACGACCGTCTGCCCAGGAACGCCGAGGAGATGCAGGAAATCCTGGGTACGGCCTCTTCGATGTCTTCGGTGGCGGCTGTTCCCATCCCTTCGTCGCCGAACGCTCCGAGTCCTGCATCAAGCCCTACGCCAAACTCGGCGGAAGGATTATAGTCGACTTCCTGTGAGTCCTTGGACTCCCATAGTGCTGACCCCCGGCAGTGTTAACACTTCAGTGTTAGCACTTGTCCGGGGGTTTTTCTCAGCTTTCGTTCGGTAGGTTTCAAGGGAGTGCCCAGCGCACTCTGGTACGGTGGTGCCACCAGGAGTATGTCTGGTGAGCAAAGGAGACGACCATGACAGACCGCCCCACTGCAAAGAATGAAGCCGCAAAGAGAGAAACTGCAAAGAATGAAGAGGCGTACCAGCCCCTCTGGGACACCGACCAGTCCGTCCCGGAATACATGCTGCTACTCATGGACCAGCAGCCGTCAACAGAAGACGCTACGCTCCACCAAGAATCCGACGAAGACGAAGAGCTAGAGCACCCCGACCCCGATTATGAATACGTCTACCCCGGTGCCCCCAAGCGCTACGACTCCGCTCGGAAGAACCCAGAAGATGAAGACGCCGGGCATGAAGAGGACGAACCCGAAGACTCTCACGACGCCGACGACATCGACGAGCCGGAAGACACCTCAGAAAACACCCCGGCATACGCCCCAGAAGATACTCACGAATCTCGCAAGGACGAGGAGGCGAACCACCCGGTAGCGCTCGCCTCCACTGAACAGGCTCAGCAAGAGCAGGCCCAGGCTATGCAGGCTCAGGCAACGCACGCCTACGGCGAGTACGTTCGGCTGGAACAGCTCGGTCTGCAACCGGGCGCTATTCTGCCGGTCATCCCTGAGCCGTTCTTCGGCATCCCCGACTCGGAACTTATCGAAATGCGCCTGCTGGACCGCTCGCTTGAATCCTCCGCACCCATGCAGGCGTGCGCTGCCCACCTGAACCCGGTCAAGATCGAGGAGAACCCCGTATCGCGGGCAGCCAAGCAGCAACCGGTGGGCTACGTACCCATCAATAATCCGTTGGCTGGCTCCAACATTGAAGAGATCGAAAGTCAGCGCACCTTCTGGAAAGCCGTGCTTATTGCCCTACTGATACTGAACCCGTTTGTGCTGGTTCCTTTGGTGAGCATGTTCGATAATAGCGCCGGTATGTCGATGCTGTTCTTCTTCATCATTATCGGCGCGGGATCACTTTTCGTGGTGCCGGTCCTATGGATTGTGGGTATTGTTCAGGCGGTGAAGCATAAGAACCGGCTGAAGGAACTCATCCAGAAAACAAAGACGGTACATGCCGAGTTCTGGTACTACCTGGTGTACAACCGCCTGCCGGACGACTACACGGGCATCAACGGCTACACGAAAGAACAGAAGTAGCCCTCGATCCGTATAACGCTCCTGCCCCTCCACGCACGTAACACCGCGTGGAGGGGCAGGGGTGTCTTTTTTGTGTCATATTCGGGTTTCTTCGCCTGTTATCCGGCGAGGGTTAATATTCCATTTACCTTGCCTTGATAGGGTGAAACCATCACGAGCGTTGCGACCTGGCAGAGCGAGGCGGGCACCCGCCGAAAACGGTGAGTTAGCCTGCCGCCGCACCTCAATGATTAGCCGCACCTCAATGATTAGCCGCGCCTCAACGATTAGCTGTATCCACTCATCGATAGATTAAGGAAAAGAACGATGTCCCAGAACCCGAACCCTGAACAGTACAACCAGTACTCCCAGCAGGCACCCTCCTACTCACAGGCGCCGGGTCAGCCCAACGGTTACGTAGTCTCCTCCAAGGACGACCAGAACATGGCGGTGCTCGCGCACCTGGCTTCTGCGATTCTGTCTCTGCTGTCCTTCGCAACCGCAAGTATTCTCGCGCCGCTGGTCATGTGGTTTATCTACAAGGACAAGCCCGGTTACGGTTTCACTAAGGAAGCATCACGCCGCGCGTTCAACTTCAACTTCTCCCTGTGGCTTGTCAGCATGGCTTCCTGGCTGCTGATAGTGGTGACCTTCGGCATCCTGGGCCTCATCCTATGGGTTGTCCCGCTGGTTGTGGCTATCCTGATGGTTATCTTCCACAGCCTGGCTGCTATGGCCGCAAACCGCGGTGAGCAGTACACCTACCCGATGACCTTCATCGAGATCATCAAGTAGTCTTCATAAGCTCATACCGGTAGCGCCCCCGTCCGAATATCGGATGGGGGCGTTGCCGTGCCCGGTGAGGCTCACCGGCACCGGATCCGGCACGCTTACCGACTTGTCACACGGGACTTAAAGGGGCGGGCACGGTATCATTAGAAGAGGTGTGCCTACCCGGATCATGAGGCGGTAGGTCGCCGCCGCGCCGTGAAATCCGGTGCGTATCTTCAAGGCTTTCAAGGAGCACAAAAATGTCAGCTGTCGTGATTGTGGGCGCCCAGTGGGGCGATGAGGGTAAGGGTAAGGCAACCGACCTGCTCGGCCCCCGCGTAGACTACGTGGTCAAGCCCAACGGCGGTAACAACGCCGGTCACACCGTGGTGGTGAACGGCCAGAAGTTTGAGCTGAAGCTGCTGCCCGCGGGTATTCTGAGCGAGAACGCTGTCCCCGTGATTGGTAACGGCGTGGTTGTTAACCCTGAGGCTCTGTTCGCTGAGATTGACGGCCTTGAGGCCCGCGGCGCTGACACCTCCCGCCTGAAGATTTCCGCTAACGCACACCTGGTTGCACCCTACCACCAGACCATGGACAAGGTGACCGAGCGTTTCCTCGGCAAGCGCGCTATCGGCACCACCGGCCGCGGTATCGGCCCGACCTACATGGATAAGGTTGGCCGCCTCGGCGTGCGTGTTCAGGACATCCTGGACGAGTCGATTCTGCGTCAGAAGGTTGAAGGCGCACTGCGTCAGAAGAACGAACTGCTGGTGAAGGTCTACAACCGCCGCCACGTTGAGGTCGACGAGATCGTCGAGTACTTCATGTCTTACGCTGAGCGTCTGAAGCCGATGATTGTGGACACCACCCAGCTGCTGAACAAGGCACTGGACGAGGGTAAGACCCTGCTGATGGAGGGCGGCCAGGCAACCTTCCTGGACGTTGACCACGGCACCTACCCGTTCGTGACCTCCTCCAACCCGACCTCCGGCGGCGCGTGCGTCGGTTCGGGTGTGGGCCCGACCCGCATCTCCCGCGTGATTGGTATTCAGAAGGCGTACACCACCCGCGTGGGTGCTGGCCCCTTCCCGACCGAGCTGTTCGATGAGATGGGCGAGTTCCTGCGCACCACCGGCGGCGAGTTCGGTGTGAACACTGGCCGCCCGCGTCGTTGCGGCTGGTACGACGCCGTGCTGGCGCGTCAGGCTGTGCGCATCAACGGTTTCACTGACCTGTTCATCACCAAGCTGGACGTTCTGACCGGCCTGGATAAGATTCCGGTTTGCGTGGCTTACGACGTTGACGGTGTGCGCCACGACGAGATGCCGATGACTCAGACTGAGTTCCACCACGCTAAGCCGATTTTCGAGTACTACGACGGCTGGACCGAGAACATTTCGGATGCGAAGAGCCTGGATGAGCTGCCCGAGAACGCCCGCAAGTACGTGCTGAAGCTGGAAGAGATTTCTGGCTGCCGTATCTCCGCGATTGGTGTGGGCCCGGATCGTGACCAGACCATCGTGGTTCGCGACCTCATCAACGAAGACTAAAAACTGACGAGAAGGACCCCTGGCGAGGCTTTGAATGCCTCCTCAGGGGTCCTTTTATGTCTGGCGACCTGTAAACATATCGTCTTAGTGCGACTATTCTCTTGGGTTAATGTCATCCTTACGTTGATATATGTTTAGGGTAATGAGTAGACTTTTCTAAATTATAGGTTAAATAATTAAAAAATATAAGGTTTATGTTTAAGTGAATAATCCTGAAAAACTGAATTATGTAGGATATTTAATGTGTGTGAGTGCTAGGGTTAAATTATCCAGGATATATCTGATGGGTATCACGGTCATTGAATGCTCTGTGCATAATTTTATGCACTGTATGCATTTTAATATTTTCACTCAACACGATTGGAGACAGCGATGTCTGCATTATCGCGCCGCTCAATGATTGCTGGCGCCGCATTGTCAGTTCCGTTTGCCTCAGCAATGGTATATGCTGATGCGCATGCTGATGAAGTTCAAGGTGGAATTACTCCGCAAAATCACACGAAAAACTACATTAATCTCCTGAGTAATCCACAGGTGAAAGCTGATGGGTCTCAAGATTGTACTCAGGCCATTAATGATGCAGTAAGGACTTTGGCTTCAGCTGGAGGTGGAGCTCTAGAAATTCCTGCTGGAAAGTACAGGGTCAGTGCTCCTTTTATTCAGCTACTTGACCGGGTTGAAATCTTTGGGCATGGTAAGGCCACACAGATTATTGCTCATCCTGGCGGTGGCCTAGTGCAGAAGGACGAAGACGAAGCGGAGTGTGTTGGTGTTTTCCACGTTGGATCTTACCTTGTTGCTGGACCGGAAAAGCCAAAGCCAGGTGATAAGGAGGCCAATCAGTGGTTCTCTGAGGCTCCTATGCGTTTTGGGGTTCGTGATTTAGTTATTCGTACGAATGCTGATAATGTCCGTCTAAATCGGGATGACCCTTATAGCCGGGCTCGGCACACTCCCATTATGAAGGGTGTGGCGGGAGTTATTTTGCATACGTACTATGCAAATAAAAACTATCGGCCTGAGCCTGAAGCAGTTGCAACACTAGAGAACCTTGAAATCTGGGATACAGATATGGGAGTTGCTATTTTGGGTCTCCATGACCGTGCGATGAAGGTCCATGACATTCGCGTGCGTATGACATGGAGGCAGGGATTCCTTGTGGGTAAACCTATTGGTCATAAGGCAATTAATGTGGATGGTATCGGTGCAGCTGATAATAAGTTCAGTATGTTGGATGTATCCGATGCCAACAAGTGTGGCAGGAATTATGCCGGCATTGAGGTCTACGCTTCGCAGTGTAAGTTTTCACAGTCAACGAGTTGGTATAACCACCGGTATTCGTCTGGAGAATCGCTGTATCAGTCGCGCCAGGAGGGGAAGCCACATTACGCATATGCAGGTAAGGCTGGTGCAGGCTGGTATGTTGCGGCAAGCCGTAATATGTTTATCGGATGCACTGCTCAAGAAAATGGGGGTCATGGCTGGGTAAGTGATTTTGAGCGTAATATCTTTGATGGTTGCATTGGCGAATCGTCCAGCTACTTCGATACAGTTCATGGTCAAGCTCAAAATAATCAAGCAGCCAATTGGTACATTAGCAATTGGTCGCATGAATGTAAGTTCATCGCTCCACGTTCCGATAATCCTCATAAGGTAGGTGATGGTGCTGTAAAAGCGGAGAAAGATGTACGTGCTGCACGGTGGGGCTTCTACTTTGAGCAAAATTGTAGGGATATTGTGGTAGCTGGTGGTGATGTCTATGATGAGCATCGTAAGAAGCATCCAGATAATTACTCATGGAAAGTTCACTTTGGCCCGTGGCGTGCAGGGTATATGGATGTCACGATTAATAACTTTGTCATGCGGTATGGAATGCATGACATTGAAGAAGAATCCAAGAAAAACCGGAAATATTTTGACAAAAATTCTAATTACAGTCGCGGTATTTATGAATCTAATTCTGTGGAATTTTAAATAAACATTTGGGGCTCTATATCAATATCAGTATTGATATAGAGCCCCAAAATATTCTATAAGATTCCCATCAAATCCAATCTGTAGAGGGTATATAGAATATCTGAAAAAGTAACTTCATCATTATCGATATACCCACAGCTCATGTTTGGTGAACCATACCAGCTACGTGCCTTGTGCATGTCGCTATTTTCTTTAACGCAATGTGCGTATTCTTCGGGGATGGGGGTAAGGTTGACCGTCGGCTTACCGTGCATTCGATAAAGGAAAATGAGCGCAGTATCAATGTATGCGGTGGCGTCGTAATGGAATTTGCCGTCTCCCCATCCGCTGCTGATACCTTCACGAGTAGCCCAGATAGCAATAGGGTAGTGCGGGTCATCGACCGAAATATCGCTGTACGGCGACGTAGCAGGAAGGTCCTTAACCACGGGCCTGCCCTTCACATGGTACAGAAACTCAAGAAGCTGCCCACGAGTCATCGCAGGCTGGGGAGCATTCTTATTCTTCTGAAGATAAAGACGGCGGCCGTGAGTAATAAGTCCAGTACACTCCGCCCAAGCAATTACCTTATCCTGGTAATCACCCGGGGTATTGTACTCAGATTCATTAATGCAAGTAACTTCCAGTTCATCACCCGGAAAAGGAGAAAAAGTCTTAGGGTGCAATTGCGCTGCAGAAGCAGGTACCACCGCAGACAACAAGAGAGAAGCGGCGGCAAAAGTACACGCCGCACCCTTCACAAATGGTTTCAACAGCATCGTTGGTTCCTTAAAAGAAAATAGTGGTTGGTTCTAAGACAATCCCAGTCTTATTAACTAGAAGTCTAGTCTTTCTTAGCCCTCAAGGGAAGGTTGAAACTCTACAACCCCCAGATATCTTAAAAAGAAAATCCAAGACTCACCTCAATACCCCAGCCCCCAACGCCTCTGAACCTGCATAAGTGACCGAGCGGGGCGCATACCGTATGCTGGAAAGAGCGCCCACACACGGGGCGCCACAGCGTTCAGAGGAGGACAACGATGACCTACATTACCGGAGCCATCTACCCCAGCCGCGACCGCATCCGCGTGGGCGCGCCCGAAGAAGAAACCCTCAACGCCTACACCTCACCCAACACCGCTGTAGCCCTCGGATACGCCAACACCGGCATCCACGAATTGCACCGCCTGCAAGAAACCTTCAACCTGCACGAACTCGCCATCGAAGACGCCGGACGAGGCCACCAGCGCGCCAAACTAGAACGATACGGCGACTCCCTCTTCACCGTCATCCGCCCCGCCATCTACCTCGACAAAGAAGAAGAAGTGCGCCTGAGCGAACTGCACCTCTTCACCGGCCCCCGCTACACCCTCGTGCTCGTCCGCGACGAACAGCGCAGCAACCGCAGCATCAACGACCAGTTCAACCTGCTCTACGCCACCCCCGACGCATCCCCCGCCCGACTGCTACACCGCATCCTCGACAGCACCGTCGACGGGTACGCACCCGTGCTTGACGGCCTCGAAAACGACAGCGACGAAATCGAAGACATCCTCTTCTCCACCAGCGAGCGGCGAGACGCCACCTCCCTCGCACAGCGCATCTACGAGCTGCTCAACCAGGTCATCGACTTTCAGCGTGCCTGCCGTCCCCTCGAATCCATGATCGGCCGCATCATCGAAGGGCTGCGCACCGGTGCGCTCGACCCCTCACCCTACCCGGACGCATCCGACGAAGAAAAGAACGAAGAAGCAGTCGAACTCGCCCGGCAATTCCGCAACGTGCTCGACCACGTAACCCAAACAAAAGAACGCCTCGAAGACCTTCGCAGCTCCCTCGAAAACGCCCTGCGCGTGCACGACACCCTGCTCGGTCAGCAGCAGAACGACGACACCAAGAAAATCTCCGCCTACGCGGCGCTACTCATGGTTCCCACCATCGTTGGCTCCGTGTACGGCATGAACTTTGAGGTCATGCCCGAACTCAAATGGGAGTTCGGCTACCCCGCCGCGCTGCTGCTCATGGTGGGTTCCTGCCTGCTCCTCTACTGGTTCTTCAAGAAGAATAAATGGCTCTGATATGCGCGTATGCCGCATAAGGCATACACGATATACCTTATGCGGCGCGGTCGTACTGGGCACGCATAGCGCGGCGGCAATCACGACGCTCACGCTTGAACTTCTTACACACAGCCTCCGAATCGGCAAACATGTAGAAGTCCTCCGGCTCAGCCGACAGACCCAAAGTCGACAAGTGAACCAGCGACAGCATCGCGTAGAACATCTCGCGGCGTAGCTCAAAATTGCAGGCACCCGGAGCGGACTCCACCGCAAACACGCCGCCGGTGCACTCCAGCGCGCGCATCGCCCAGTGCTGAGTCCACAGGTCACCATTGACCGGGCTCACACCCAGGCGAGTCAACGCCAGACCGGTACCCTGCACACGCTCAAAGCGCAGGCACATCTCCAGGTCCTTCTCCAGGGGGAACACGAACAGCAGAGCGTTCTGCGCCGCCGCACGCAGCTCAGCCAGGTTCGCCTCGTAACCGGAAGCACCCTGAGTCAGGTGACGCATCACGCGGTCCATGGTCGAGGACGCCGGCGCGGTGCGGAAGCACGAACCGTCAGCCACCAGCTGCTCCAGAACGCCGCGGAGCTCCTCCACGTTGAAACGCTCCATACGGACGATGGTGCCCGCCTGCATCAGCAGGTTGAACTCTGCATCACGGCACAGCTGCTCATCGGCGGTGCAGGAAATCTCTGCGTTTGCGTACTGGCTCTCGTGAGTGGTGTTGTCCATGACCGTTCCTTCCGTAGATGCTGAATCAACCTAGCGGCAACACCGCAGGAGACGGCGTGCCCGGTCGGAAGGATCGTCCCTTCCAACACCTACACTCTATGAGCGACCCCTGACACGATAAGCAGTTTTTAATCTACCCCGGGGTAAAACTGGGAAAAATCTGAAAAATTCTGAAACCACCCGTAAAACCCAGCGAAACCCCGTGAAACAGAGAAAACCGGGTGCTCCCACAGTCGGGAACACCCGGTCACTCATACCGAATCAAGCGGCGCAACTAGCGCTGACGGTACAGCAGCCACAGCATGTACACGCCACCCAGCGCACCCGTCACCAGGCCCACCGGAATCTGGAACGGCGCCAATGCACGAGCCGACACAAAATCAGCCAGCACCAAAATCACCGAACCCAGAAGCGCCGAATGCCACATCGCCGTACCCGGAGTATTCCACAGGCGACGCGCAATCTGCGGGGCGACCAGCGCCAAGAAACCAATCGGACCCGCAACAGAAATCGCCACAGCCACCAGGAGCACGGCGGCCGCCACCAGCGTGTTCACGGTCTTCTTCACCGGCAGACCCAAACCCGCCGCCAAATCGTCGCCGAGCTCCAGGACGCGCAGGCGGCGCGTCAACAACAGAACCAGCGGAATAGCCACCAGCAGCAGCACCGCCTGCACCGACATCTGATTCCACGACAGCGCATTCAGTGAACCGTGCTGCCAGGTCTTCGCCGCCTCCGCCTTCTCCAAATCACCGCGCGTAATCAGGTAATCATTCACGGAACTGAGCATCGCACTCACCGCAATACCGATCAGCACCATCTTCTGACCCATTGTCGCGCCACCGCGCGCACCCGCCAGAAGCATCACCACAGCCGCCGTGGCAAAACCGCCAATAATAGCGCCCATGCCCATACCCACGCCGGTAGAACTCACCGACCCGATTAGCACCACCGACAGGGCACCGGTCGCCGAACCCACCGTGAAACCGATAATATCCGGCGAACCCAGAGCATTACGGGAAACCGACTGAAAAATAGCGCCCGACAAGCCCAAAGCCGCACCCACCACCACGGCGGCAAGCATACGCGGCAGACGCTGGTTGAGCACCAGCTGACGCTCAATCTCCGTGCCCTCACCCTGAAAAATCAGGCGAAACACCTGATCAGGGCTCATCTGATAGCTACCAAACACCAGGGAGGCGACCGCCGCCGCCACAAGCACCGCCACCACCAGCAGGGTACGCGGAATAGGGGTGCGGTAACGCCCCGGAATACGCACAGAACCGGCTACAGAACGAGACACAACGCTCACAATAAAACCTCTCAGAAACCGGGACCTACGAACCAGATACGTCAGTCGAACCAGACGAACCCGAACCAGATGAATCGTGCAGAACAGGGCGGTGAGCACGATGCGGACCGTGCTCCGACACATGAGCCGGACCCGACTCATCGTGCGCCTGCGCCTTCGAACCCATGCGGCTCTTCTTCGCACCGCGCGCACCGGTGCTCAAACGCAGCACCAGAACCATCAGTACCGGGGCACCAATAAAGGCGGTCACAATACCCACCTCAAGCTCACTGGGCATGACCAGAATGCGACCCAAAATATCGGCGGCAAGCACCAACACCGGGCCGTACACCAGCGATAGCGGCAGCACGCGCGCAATATCGGAACCCACCAGCAGGCGCACCACGTGCGGCACGACCAGGCCCACAAAACCAATCGGACCCGCAATCGCGGTCGCCGCACCACACAGCGCCATAATCGCAATAATCGTCGCGCCACGTACCATCGTCACCGGCACACCCAGGCCGGCTGCCGCATCCTCACCGAGCGCCAGGGCACCCAGGGGACCAATCAGCATGAACGACAGCACCAGACCCAACGCCACAAAGGGCAGCGCCGAGAGCACCTGCTCAAAGGTGCGGTTCTCCAGCGAACCCACCACCCAGAAGCGGTGCGAATCAAAAGCCTTCGAATTAAACATCGTGATAATACCGGTAATCGTGCCCAGGCAGGCATTCACCGCCACACCCGTCAGCACCAGACGCGCCGTCGAATCCAGGTTCGGCTTAGAATCCACCAGGCCCATGACGAACACCAGCGCCGCCGCCAGACCCGAACCCAGTAGCGCCAGCCACAGCTGAACGAACGGGGACGACACCCCAAAAACGCCCACACCCACCACCACGGAGGCGGCAGCACCCGAGTTCACACCCAGCAGGCCCGGCTCAGCCAGCGGGTTACGGCTCAACGCCTGCATGAGCACACCCGACACCGCCAACGCGGCACCCACCAGTAGCGCCGCGGCGGTACGCGGGGCACGCTTCGCCCAAATCAGCTTCGACTCGATGGTGTTCGCCTCCGGGTGGAGGAAACCATCAATCGAGCGGTCCAGGGCGAACATGCGCGAACCCACCGCAAACGACACGGCGCAGAGCAGCACCAGCAGAACGCCGCCAATGATGAGCGCAACTGCCAGACGCGAGATGGACTTGCCGCCCTGACCGTTCGAGGAGGCGCCGGATACGGCGTCCGAAGAAGCGGAGAGAGCACGGATTTTCGCTAGGGAAGCAGCGCTGACGGTGGAGCCTTCGCTGACGGCGGGGCCGGAAGAGGTGGTCTGTTGGGTCATATGCCTTGGAGGTGGTGGGGGAGCGGTGTGCTCCCGGATGGGCGGAGGATGATTAACGTATCAATAGATGATTCTTAAGTATCGCATATGCATATATCAGGTTATCCTAATAAAATGGCAAATATGACG
>CALGXU010000086.1 GCA_937935205.1 uncultured Rothia sp. | reverse complement strand
TTCGCGGGAGTCGGTAATCTTCAGCAGCTCTTCATCCTTTGCCTGCGCCAGCTCCTCGTCGGGGTTCGGCACGGTGCCCAGGCGCAGGTGCTCCTGCAGGGTTCCCGCGAAAATCATGGGGTTGGGTTCGCTCAGCAGCACGCGGCGACCGGAGGCGTCCTTGAGGTCCTCTCCCCCGCGTCGCAGGGTGCGGGCGAGCGCCTCGGCGTAATCCTGCGCGGTGAGGTTGTGGTCGCGCGGGTTGACGTACACGATGCGCGGGTTGCTGGCACCGGCGGGGGCGACGGGTACGGGCACCTCGAGGGTGCTCGCCTCGACTGCCTGTTCGGCGCGTGCCAGCTGCGCCATTTCTTCGTCGGTGCGCGGGCTCTTCAGCACGCCCTGACGCACGCCCGCGTGACCTTCGAGACGGGCGATTTTGGCAAGCGCAATCTTGGCGTATCGCCATTCAGTCAGGAAGTTCTGGGTAATCCAGATGGGGCCGCCCATCATCGCGATAATGGAGGCGACGGTCACCAGAGACGCGGCGGGGGTGTCGGAGACCCAGCGGCCGTTTTCGACGTGACCGGTGAGGGCGAAGCCGATGCCGAGCAGGGTCACAGCACCACCGAGCAGCGCGCGGATGAGGAACATCCAGCGGTGCGTCTTTTCGTAGCGCATGTAGCTGTCGAAAACTTCGTCGGTGCCGCGGTGGTAGCGCTCACGCATCTGCTCTTCAGCGCCGAGGCCGGCGATGGTGCGCAGACCGGTGGCGATGTCGGAGGCGCGTGAGGAGGCTTCACCGTCCTTCTCACGGTAGTCGCCAATCTTGGATTCGAGGAAGGACGAGTACCAGGCAATCACGCCGACCACGATGAGCGTACCGATGAGGGTCACGACCGCGGTGACGGGGTTAATCAGCCAGAGCTGCACGGCACCGAGGGTCGCGATAATCATGGCGTTGACGAATAGCGGCAGGGAGAAGTAGACGTTGGTAACACGTCGTACGTCTTTGTTCATGACGGTGACCGCTTCACCCGCGTCAACGGTTGTGCGGGTGCGTCCCATGAGCCGGTTAATGTAGGCGCGCCAGTCGCGGCCGAGCTCTGCACTGAGGGTCATGGAGGTACCCCAGCCGAAGAACTCGTTGATCACGATGAAGGTGATAGCGGCGACGACGACCCAGAACATGGGCCAGGCGTCGGGGGCTTTGCCGGCGATGTGCTGGTTGATGAATTGACCCACCATGACGGGGATCAGGATTGCGCCGATGCCAGCGGTGGTTTCTCCGAGGACGGGGATTACCCAGCGGTGCCAGGGGTATGTGTGTCCGGGCGCGGTGACGCGCAGGGCGAGGCGCTTTTTGAGGGCTTCTTCTTCAGCCTTGCGCAGTTCGCTGCCGGTTTTTTCCGGTGCAGCTTTTTTCTGCGCGGCTTTTTCCTGCGTGGTTTTGTTGTGCAGGGTTTCTTCGTGCGTAGCTTCTTCACGCGCAGCATTTTCTTGTGCCTTGTCAGCGTTGTATTCAGTCATTCAACGTCTCTCCTTTCTCTTACCCTATTCCTTTATCAATGTGGCACGCAACACTATAAGTGTGTTAAGTGGGGCGTGTCGTTATTTTGTGCAACGTATCTGGGGCGTGTATCAACCGCGCAATATAAGCCGGCATCAATCGGCGGACTTGAACCTACGCGGTCATTTATTCGGCGCGGTAATTCATGCGGCCTGGCGCCCTGTGGTGTGTAGCCCTACAGTATAGAGCCCTGCGCCTTCGAGCTTCTGAACGCAGACTTTCTGAGTGCAGACCTTCTGAGCGCAAAGTTGTGCATCACTGCACCTAAGACCCTTTGTTCTACCCTACCTGAACTTTGCGGTTTCCCGCATTAGAGCACGCGACGTCGCGCCCATGCCGGGTTGTTCCCTCGTAACGATAACGCCCCCGCGGCCGCCCTATTCCCGATAGACTGGAATTCTCATGAGTATTTTGAATTTTCTTTCTCCCTCGCTGGGCGAGAACCCCGGCGACTACAATCGACGCGATTTTAAGGGCAACCCCCTCACCGCAGAAGAAATCTATGAGGCATTCACCGAGTGGATTTCGACCCGCGGCATGACCCTGTACCCCGCGCAGGACGAGGCCGTCCTGAGCATTGCCGCCGGCCATAACGTGGTGCTGGCAACCCCGACCGGTTCGGGTAAGTCCACTGTGGCTGTTGCCGCGCATTTTACGGGCCTGGCGACCGGTCAGCGTTCCTACTACACCGCCCCCATTAAGGCGCTGGTGTCTGAGAAGTTCTTTGACCTGATCAATATTTTTGGTGCCGAGAACGTGGGCATGATTACCGGCGACTCCGCCATTAATACGGAGGCGCCCATTATCTGCTGCACCGCGGAGATTCTCGCCAATATTGCCCTGCGTGAGGGTAAGGATGCGGACCTCTGCCAGGTCATTATGGACGAGTTCCACTTCTATTCCGACCCGCAGCGCGGCTGGGCGTGGCAGCTTCCCCTGCTGGAGCTTCCGCAGGCGCAGTTCCTGCTGATGAGCGCGACCCTGGGCGATACGACTCGCTTCCAGGAGGAGATGACGGCGCTGACCGGCCGCGAGAGCGACCTGGTGGCTCATTCCGAGCGTCCCATTCCGCTGCACTTCTACTACTCCACCACCCCTGTTCAGGAGACGGTGCAGGAGCTCGTGCAGACCAAGCAGACTCCGGTCTACATTGTGCATTTCTCGCAGAAGGCGGCGCTGGAGCAGGCGAATGCGCTGCTGTCGGTGGCTATTGCTTCGAAGGAAGATAAGGAACGCATCGCGGAGCTGATTGCGAAGTTCCGTTTCGGTCCAGGCTTCGGTAAGGCGCTGAATAAGCTGGTGCGTGCCGGTATCGGTATTCACCACGCGGGTATGCTGCCCAAGTACCGCCGCCTCGTGGAGCAGCTGGCTCAGGAGGGTCTGCTCAAGGTCATTTGCGGTACCGACACCCTGGGTGTGGGCATTAATGTGCCCATCCGTACCGTGCTGATTACGGCGCTGTCGAAGTTTGATGGTGCCCGTAGCCGCCGTCTGCGTGCCCGCGAGTTCCACCAGATTGCTGGACGCGCCGGCCGCGCCGGTTTTGATACCGCCGGCACCGTGGTAGTTCAGGCACCCGAGCACGATATTGAGAACGCTCGCCTGCTGGCTAAGGCTCAGGCGAAGTTCGGTGACGACACCAAGCGCATTAACCAGTCGCTGTCCTCCAAGCGTAAGAAGGCGCCGGAAGGCTTCGTTGGCTGGTCTGAGAAGACCTTCGAGCAGCTGGTAGAGGCCGCCCCGGAGCCGCTGACCTCCTCCTTCGACATCACCCACTCGATGCTGCTGAACCTGATGCACCGCCCGGAGAACCCGGTCATTGCCGCGTACCGCATCATTCAGGAGAACCACGAGAGCCCCGCACGCCGACGCGAGCTGCTGCGCAAGGCAATCGGCATCTACAAGGAGCTGCTGACCGGTGGCGTGATCGAGCGAACCAACACCCCGGACGAGCACGGCTCCTACCTGCGCCTGACCGAGGACCTGCAGGATAACTTTGCCCTGAACCAGCCGCTGTCCGCTTTTGCGGTCGCCGCGCTGGAACTGCTCGACCCCGAATCCCCCAGCTACGCGCTGGATGCACTCTCCCTCATTGAGGCGACCCTGGAATCGCCGAACCAGGTGCTGTACGCGCAGGAACGCAAGGCGAAGAACGAGCTGTCGGCGCAGTTGAAGGCAGACGGTGTGGACTACACCGAACGCATGAACGAGCTGGATAAGGTCACCTACCCGCAGCCTCTGGCGGAGCTCATCGAGCAGGCGTACACGACCTACAAGCAGTCCGCGCCGTGGGTGGCACGTTTTGAGCCGCGCCCCAAGTCGATTGTGCGTGACATGTACGAACGCGCGATGGGCTTCAACGATTTCGTGCAGTTCTACTCGCTGGAACGTGCCGAGGGCGTGCTTCTGCGTTACCTCTCTGACGCGTACAAGGCGCTGCGCCACACCATCCCCGATTCTGCCGTGACCAACGAGCTCGACGACATTATCGAGTGGCTCGGCGAGCTGGTACGCCAGACCGACTCCTCCCTGGTGGACGAGTGGGAGAAGCTGGCCGCCGGCGAGGACACTGCGACCATTGCCGCCGAGCACGCCTCCATCGAGGAGGAAGAGCCTCCCGCCGTGACAAAGAACCTGCGCGCCTTCCGCGTGATGGTGCGCAATGCCCTGTTCCGCCGTGTGGAGCTCTTCGCTGATGAGCGTGACCGAGCCCTGGGCGCCCTGGACGAGTGGTGCGGCTGGGATGCCGACCGCTGGGCGGACGCCATGGATGATTACTTCGACACCTACGACGACATCTACACGGACGCCGATGCGCGCTCGCCTCGCCTGGTCAGCATGGATGAGGATACCGCCGCGCATCCGGGCGTGTGGAAGGTTCAGCAGAGCTTCGCCGACCCCGAAGATAACTTTGACTTCGGTATTCGTGCCGAGGTTGACCTGGCTGCTTCCGATGAGGCGGGGTACCCGGTGCTGAAGATTCTGAGCGTGGGCGAGTTCTAAGGCTCTGCCCAAGGCGCTGTCTAAAGCCCCGCCCGAGGCCCTATCCGAGGCTCCACGTGAGACTCCGCCCGAGGCTCTGCCACGATGTTGCCCGTAGTGGGCTAGAATACAGAGTATCTATCTATTTGAATGAAAGAAGGTTCACCGTTGACCGTTTCTTCGCTTCCCAAGGTTGAGTACCGCAAGGGTTCGGTCGTCAAGCACGACGGCTACGAGATTACCGACCACTGGTTCCAGGTTCCCCTGACCCACGGTCTGATTTTCTCCAAGGGCAAGGATGCCGCTCTCTCCTCCCGTTTCGCGGACCAGACCATCACCGTGTTCGCCCGCGAGGTAGTGAACACCAGCGAGACCCTGACCGTCCCGGCGGATAAGCGCCCCTACATCGTGTACCTGCAGGGCGGCCCCGGTTTCGGTTCGCCGAAGACCGGCTCCATTGGCGGCTGGATTGCTGAGCTGGCGAAGACTCACCGCGTGGTTCTTCTGGATCAGCGCGGTACCGGCATGTCTTCCCCGCTGTCTGCTCGCAACATCACCGCTGTGGGTGACCCGCAGGTTCAGGCTGAGTACACTGAGCTGTTCCGTGCAGACTCCATCATCGCTGACGCGGAGGCTGTCCGCGAGGTGCTGCTGGCTGACCGTGCCGACAAGCGCTGGTCCACCATCGGTCAGTCCTTCGGTGGCTTCCTGACCCTGTCCTACCTGTCGTTCGCGCCTCAGTCGCTACGTGACTGCCGCATCACCGCGGGTCTGGCGCCGATTCGTACCTCCGTGGACAACGTCTACCAGCACACCTTCGACCGCATGAAGGAACGTAACGAGGAGTACTACAGCTGGTTCCCCGAGGACGCTGAGCTCGCAACCCGCATTGCTGAGCACCTGCGCACCCACAAGGAGTACCTGCCCACCGGTGAGCGTCTGACCGATCACCGCTTCCAGATGGCCGGTCACTTCCTGGGTGGCCGCTGGCGCGAGCGCGGTCTGCACTACTTCCTGGAGACCGCATTCGCTGAGGGTAACGACCACCTCTCCGATCAGTTCCTGACCGCTATGGGTGCCGAGGTGACCTTCCAGGCGAACCCGCTGTACGCCCTGATGCACGAGACCATTTACGCTGACGGCCCCGCTGACGGCATTCTGCCCGGCATCCCCGGCTACGAGCTGTCCCCCTCCCCCGCGCCGACCAACTGGTCTGCTGCTCGCGTGGCGGCGTCCCGCCCCGAGTTCGCACCGGATGCGGATCGTCTGCTCTTCACCGGCGAGCACATCTTCCCCTGGTACTACGAGGAGGATCCCTCGCTGCGTCCGCTGGCTGAGGTTGCTAACCTTCTGGCTGAGAAGAAGGACTGGGGTCGCCTGTACGACCACGCACAGCTGCACAAGAACGAGGTTCCCGTGGTGGCTGCGGCGTACAACCCGGACGTGTACGTGGACTTTGAGCACTCCATGGAGACCGCTCGCTGGGTCGGTAACACCCACGTGTGGACTTCGAAGACCCACCACCACGACGGTTTCGGTTCTGACTCGCTGACCATTCTGGGTCACCTGAAGAACATGCTGGCTGAGGTTCACAACCAGTAAAACTTTTAATAGAGCGAAGCCCCTCACTCCGGTTGATCCGGTGTGAGGGGCTTTCGTGTGAGCGCTTAGCCTTCGTGAGGCTACGAGCGCAGTAGCTCAAACTACTTGGAGGAAGAGTGCGCATCCTGTGCGGTGCGGGCACGCATCACGAGGGCGTGGTATTCATCTTCCTTCTCGATCAGCTCTTCACGCAGCTTGGCGGGAATGGCGTTGAGCTTCTCGGTTTCCTGCTGCCAGCGGGCGGTGATGTCCGCGCGCTCGGCGGCGGGTGCATCATCGGGCAGTGCCAGGTACTTCTCGGAGAGCGCCTGAACACGCTGGATGGTCTGCAGTGCACGGCCCTTGGGGCTGAGCAGTGAGGCAAGCACGGTAATGATCAGGACGCCCACGATGACCATCAGGGACATCTCGGTGGTAATCTCCACAACGTGCACGGGCTCGCCGTGGTTGATGAACGGCAGGTTGTTCTCGTGCATTGCGTGCAGGATGAGCTTCACACCAATGAACGCGAGGATGGCCGCCAGGCCGTAGGAGAGGTAGACAAGGCGGTCCAGCAGGCCGTCAATGAGGAAGTACAGCTGGCGCAGACCCATGAGGGAGAACGCGGTCGCGGTGAACACGATGTAGACGGACTGGGTGAGGCCGAAGATCGCGGGAATCGAGTCGAGCGCGAAGAGCAGGTCGGAACCGGCGATAGCGACCATAACGAGCATCATGGGGGTCATGACGCGCTTGCCGTTTTCGAGGGTGAAGAGCTTGTCGCCGTCGAAGTGGTCGCTGGTCTTCAGGTACTTCTTGGCGAGGCGGACCATGATGTTGTCGGCTTCGTCGTCTCCGTCGCCTTCGGTCAGTTCGTCCTTGAGCAGGTTACCCGCGGTCATGAGCAGGACCAGGCCGAAGATGTAGAACACCCAGGCGAAGGAGTTGATAATCGCTGCGCCGAGGAAGATGAAGCTGCCGCGCGCCAGAATCGCGAAGACGATACCGAAGAGCAGGACCTTCTGCTGATTCTCACGGGCAACGCGGAAGGTGCCCATAATGATCATGAAGACGAAGAGGTTATCGACCGAGAGAGCTTCTTCGGTGATGTAGCCTGCGTAGAATTCGGTGGCGGCGGAGGGGCCGTTCGTCACGAAAATGTACAGACCGAACAGCAGCGCGATGCCGATGTAAATACTCGACCAGATGGCCGCTTCCTTGACGGTGGGTTCGTGCGCCTTACGAACGTGGAACACGAAATCGAAGGCCAACAGACCCGCGATGATGAGAATAGTAACCAACCATTGCAACCCGGTAACTTCCATGGGGAGCCTTTCTTGTGGTGTGCGTACAGGACCACAAGTCTCTCCCGCCGACCTGAATGGAGGTCGGCTCGATTCACCGGTTAGGCGCCTTCGGCTAACGTGCTGACGATGAGTCGATTGGTGGGATACTCCCTTGCTCGGTGAACGATTATACAGCAGGTGGGGGTTTTCGCAAGGAAGTTTTCGCAGGGGGTTTCGCACAGGAGCCCCTCCGGGAGGGCTTTCAGGAGCAGCGGACACGCAAACGCCGCATCCGGCGGGGTAATTCCGTCGGATGCGGCGTTCGGGGTGATGAATACGCGCTTGCTAGTTAGCGCTGCTTAGTTAGCGCTGCTACTAGTTGGCAACGGTGAAGCGGCGGCCCGCGTGCTTGGGCTCTTCCGCCTCGTCAATCAGGGCGACGGCGAAGTCTTCGGCGCTAATGGAAGCGCCTGCGGGGGTGTCCAGCGCGGTGTTGTACTTGCCGGTGCGCTCACCCGGTGCGATTTCGAACGCCGGGGAGACCAAAGTCCAGTTCAGACCCTCGGAGGCGCGGTACTCGTCGAGAATCTGGGCGAATGCGCGCGCCTCGGGCTTGTACTCTTCGGGGAAGCCCTCGCTATCAACGAAGCGGTTGCCGTTGCCGTCCACGAGGGAGCCAGCGCCGCCAACGACCAGCAGGCGACCGCTCGGTGCTGCCGCAATCAGTGCGCGGTGTGCGTCGATGACCGGCTGTGCGGAGGTGCCGCGACCCGCAGAGACGGCGACGATGGTGACGTCGTGGTTGTTGACGATGTCGACCAGGGCTGCGGTGTCTGCAAGGTCGATGCTGTGGGCGGTGGTGCCTTCGGGTGCCTTGCCGGAGCGGGTGTAGGCGTCAACCTGGTGGCCGCGGGAGATTGCCTCTGCTGCGGTGCGTGCGCCGACCATGCCGGTTGCGCCGATGATTGCGATGTTCATGAGGGGTTCCTTTCAGATGGGTTTCTGACGTTTTTGTTGCGGTTTTTCTTGCGGTGTTCCGCGTGATGGTTTTATAGTATCTATTAGATACCGAGTACCTCAAGGTAACTATTGAGGATGTACCGAAAATATTTAAAATATTTTTCGCACCCCTCACCACCCCCATAAAACAGCCTCTCAGCAGATTGAAAAGACCGCAGCTATGACCACCACGCTCACCTCCCCCGCACGCGAAACTGTAGAGTCTACCCGCACCCCGCAGGACGATTTTCCCGCCAATATTCTCACCGGTGCCTGCCCCTCCCGCACCGTGATGCGCCACCTCACCGACCGGTGGACCCCGTTCATTGTTGCGGCGCTCTCCGAACAGCCCGTCGCTCGCTTCGGTGAACTCAAAGCAATGATTCAGGGCGTCTCCCCCAAGGTCCTCACCCAGACCCTGCGCTCCATGGAACGCGACGGCCTGGTAGAACGCCGGGTCACCGCATCCATGCCGCCGCGCGTGGACTACGAACTGACCGCGCTCGGTACGACCCTCATTGAGCCGATGACCGCCCTGCGCCACTGGGCGCAGGACAATATGCAGGCGGTACTCGAATCCCGCGAGCGCTATGACGCCGCCGAGCTGAAGAAGGGCGCACTAGAGAACGGCGAATTGTAAAAACGCACAGTGTAGAGCGGCGCATTGCAGACCAGCACGCGCAGCAAGCCCGCATAAAAGTAGCCCTCCCCGTGAACTATTACGGGGAGGGCTACTTTTCATTCAATTAGGAGACCATGTTGAAGGTCGGCGGGGTGAAAGCAATCGCGTTCACCTGCTTGTTCGTATCAAGCGTGCCATTCTCACGAATCGTCGGCACGGTAATAACCACCTCGAATTGGTACATGCCTTCCATGAGCTTGTTACCACGCAGCGCAAAACGCGCGGAGATGCCGGTCGCCTTATCGTTCACACTCGACGCAAACGGAATGACCTGACCCTGAACGGTCTGAGTCTTACCGTTGCGGGTCATGACGGTTGCTTTGCCGGTCGGGTCGGTGGTGAAGATCTGGCGGTCAATGATTTCACCCTCGGGCGAGAAGAAGTAAATGTCCATGGACGGGTGCAGGTGCGTGGTGCCGGTCGTCGCCTCCACCGCGGAGACGTTGTAGGTCATCACGAACTCACCGCAGTTCAGGTTGAGGTCACCTTCGGGGCCGTGAGTCGCCTCGTACACGGACATGAGGCGGATTGTTGCGGGGTTCGGTGAGGTTGCATTCTCCATGGACCACCACGCCTGACCGGTCTCCGGTGCAGTCACGGGCTTGTTCTTGGTGCGCGACTGCAGGGCGCCACTGGCGGGATTGGTAATCATCCAGCCGCCGACCTGGGTGAAGTCCGGGCCGTGTACCGTCTTGCAGTCATCAGCGGAGGCAGCGAATGCGGGCACCGCCGTGGAGGCGGCAATAGTGGGCACAGCCCAGAGCGCGCCGCGGGTGAGGCTGCGGCGGGTAACGGAACGAGCTCCCGTGATGTGTGCGCCTGTAGGGTTATTCGAAATAGTCACAGATTTTTCTTTATCGTTCGGAAGCGCCACGGTTTTATTTGACACGTAAAACACCTTGATAGTCTACAGTATCTATCTGCACTCAGTGGAACTTCACGAGCAATGAATTATCTCATGGCGAAAAACCCAAGTCAGACCCCTAAACACCGGGCTTAGAGCACGGTGTTTAGAGCACCGGGTTTAGGCGTGACCCGCCTCCTTCATCAGGCGCAGCTCCTTCTTCAAATCGGCAAGCTCATCACGCAGACGCGCCGCCAGCTCAAATTGCAGGTTCTCCGCCGCCACGCGCATCTGCTCGTTCATCTGCTCAATCAAATCCAGCAGGTCCTCGGCGGGTGCCGCCGCCAGGCCGTCGGCACGAACGCGCGCCTCCGCACGGGCGAGAAGCTCCTCCGATTCCGGGGTGCTCGTAGCAATCTTCGACGAGGTCGCAGAACCGGTCTTCGCACCCGCACTCACCGTGCGGGCACCCTTCTTACCGCTCTTGCGCAGCTGCAGAAGCTCGCGGGTGTCCTCTTCCTCGCGGGCGAGAACATCCGTAATATCGGCAATCTTCTTACGCAGCGGCTGCGGGTCAATGCCGTGCTCACGGTTGTACGCCTGCTGAATCTCGCGGCGGCGGTTCGTCTCATCAATCGCCACGCGCATAGAATCCGTAATCTTATCGGCGTACATGTGCACCTGACCGGACACGTTACGCGCCGCACGACCAATCGTCTGAATCAGCGAAGTGGTCGAACGCAGGAAGCCTTCCTTATCGGCATCCAGAATCGCAACCAGCGACACCTCGGGCAGGTCCAGGCCCTCACGCAGCAGGTTAATACCGACCAGCACATCAAAAGTACCCAGGCGCAACTCACGCAGAAGCTCCACACGGCGCAGAGTGTCAACGTCAGAGTGCAGGTACTGCACCTTCACGCCGTGCTGCAGCAGGTACTCGGTCAGATCCTCCGCCATGCGCTTGGTGAGGGTCGTGACCAGCACACGCTCATCACGCTCAACGCGCACGCGAATCTCCTCGAGCAAATCATCAATCTGCCCCTTGGTCGGCTTGACCACAATCTCCGGGTCAATCAGACCGGTCGGGCGAATAATCTGCTCCACATAACCATCAGCCTGCGACAGCTCATACTTACCGGGGGTCGCCGAAAGGTAAATCGTCTGACCGATACGCTCCAGGAACTCCTCCCACTTCAGAGGGCGGTTATCCATCGCCGACGGCAGACGGAAACCGTGCTCCACCAGGGTGCGCTTACGCGACATATCACCCTCGTACATGGCGCCAATCTGCGGAACCGTCACGTGCGACTCATCAATAATCAGCAGGAAATCATCCGGGAAATAATCCAGCAGACAGTTCGGGGCGCTACCGGGGGCACGACCGTCAATATGGCGCGAGTAGTTCTCAATGCCATTGCAGAAGCCCATCTGCTCCATCATTTCCAGGTCGTAGGTGGTGCGCATGCGCAGACGCTGCGCCTCCAGCAGCTTGCCCTGGGATTCGAGGGTCTGCAGGCGCTCACGCAGCTCATCCTCGATGGAGGTAATAGCCTTCGCCATACGCTCGGCGCCGGCAACGTAGTGGCTTGCGGGGAAGACGTACATTTCTTCTTCCTCGCGAATCACCTCGCCGGTCAGCGGGTGCAGGGTGTAAATCGCCTCAATCTCATCACCGAAGAACTCAATGCGGATCGCGTTCTCTTCGTACATGGGGATGATTTCGACGGTATCGCCGCGCACACGGAACGTGCCGCGGTGAAAGTCCATGTCGTTACGCGCGTACTGCATCGCCACGAACCGGCGCAACAGCTCGTCGCGGTCAATCTCCTCACCGCGACGCAGAGTCACCATCTGCTCAATGTACTCCTCGGGCGTGCCCAGACCGTAAATGCAGGACACGGTCGCAACCACCACCACGTCACGGCGAGTCAGCAGGGAGTTCGTCGCCGAGTGGCGCAGACGCTCCACCTCCTCATTGATGGAGGAGTCCTTCTCAATATACGTATCGGTCTGCGGCACGTACGCCTCAGGCTGGTAGTAGTCGTAGTAGGAGACGAAATACTCCACCGCATTATTCGGCAGCAGCTCGCGCAGCTCATTCGCCAGCTGCGCCGCCAGAGTCTTATTCTGCACGAGCACCAGAGTCGGACGCTGCACCGCCTCAATCAGCCAGGCTGCGGTCGCGGACTTACCGGTACCGGTAGCACCCATCAGCACAATGTCTTTCTCACCGTTCTGCACACGCTCGGTGAGCTCGGCGATAGCCTTCGGCTGGTCACCGGCAGGCTGGAAGGGGCTGACCACTTCAAAGGGGGCAACAACACGGTTAATTTCGGGTGCGTAACTCATGTATCCATCCTAGGGGAAAGCCGCCCGATGCGCGCTAAGATTGGTTGCTCCTTTTCTACTGGCGCAATAGCCCCAGGCACGACAGGTAACAAGCCATCACTACGAAAGTGCCCAAGTTCATAAAAAAGGGGGTGCAAAAGATAAGGGGTATTCAAGTGGTTCATATGCACCACCGGACAGGATGCGAGCGGGAACATTCTCCCGCACGATAACAGTGCTCTCAGGAACAGCGCTCTTAGGGGCGGCCGCTCTCCCCCACAGCCGCTATCTCTCACGGGCACTGCACCGCAGAAGATAAGCGGCAACACATAAAGACTTATGACGGGCGTTCCGCACCCACCCTCTTTGCCTCTTTGATGTGGCTCACATATGTTTAGAGCGCACACGCAGACAGAACGGGACCACAAGAGCACACGGAAGGACTCCATGAGCACGACCACGGAGACAGCTTCAAAGGCAACCCCGAAAGAATCCACAGAAGCAAACCCGGAGGCGAACCCCACCGGCGCGCCGGCTGCCACCTTAGTTGCCAAAACCAAGGA
>CALGXU010000085.1 GCA_937935205.1 uncultured Rothia sp. | reverse complement strand
CGGTAGAAGAACGCCGCCATCGCGCCGCGCTCCACCGAACCGTTCGGGCGGAACGTGCCGTCAGGGTAGCCGGTCGTAATACGACGCTGAGCCAGCCAGTTAATGTCATTCACGAACGGGTAATCCGCCGGAACATCCGTAAAGTGCGCGCTCGCGGCGGTAGCCTCAGAGTTCGACGAGACACGCAGAACCTGCGCACGCTCACCCGCAGAACCGTTCGTACCAGACAGGTCGCCGGTCGCATTGTGCATGTGCAGGAACAGCGCAGAAACGTTCTTCGCGTCGCCGTTACGATGCGCCACCAGCTGCGTGGAGGGCGCATCCACGAACAGGTTCGGAACGCCCGCCGACTCGCCGCTGAACCACAGCTTCGGCGCCGCATAGTTGAACACCACCGAATCAGTCGTATCAACCACGGTCGTCGCGGAGAACGCGCTCGAAGTGGTCACCGAGTACGAAATCTCAGTGGACTCGGCGTTCGGGTCCAGACCCAGAACGCTCAGCGGAACAGTCATCACCAGGGTGTTCGAATCCATGATGTTGGTGTCCGTATCACCCCAGGTGCCGTTCAGCGGGTACAGAGCGTTCTCGATCGCCACCCACTTGCCGTTGCTGCGCTTAGAAACCTTCACCAGCGGGTAGTCCAGGCCCTTCTCACGCACCGTCTGCAGGCGGTAGTCGCTCGTGCCGTCCTTGTTGGTATCAACAAACACGTAGTAGGTGCCGCGCGGGGTCACCTCCTGCCAGTTACCCCAGGTCGAAATACCGAAGGACAGGCGCGCCTCGGAGGTGTCCGCACCGGCAGCCTTCAACGCCGCCACGTTCGAGGCGGCACCCACGTACTGCAGGTCCATGCGGGAATCCGAACCCACACCCAGCTTCGCGGTCGGGATGCGCGGGCTCGAAGCACCCAGCTCAAAAGCACCCAGCAGGGAGCGGTAACCGCCCTGATCCACTGCGGTACCCTCCAGCGATAGGCGCTGCTCCAGGGCACCCACGCCGTTCGAGTCAAAGTGAATATCTGCACCGGCTACGCGCATTGCGGAGACAGGCTTCGGTGCCACGTGCAGGGGCATACGCAGGGTCTTCACCGCAGCCGAGGAGTCAGCATCGGTCAGAATCAGGCGGCCCGAAGCGCTCGCAATGTACTGGCGGGCACCCGAAATGGTCACCGCACCGGTCGAGTAGTTCACCGAATCCTGGGTCGGGTACATGGACGGGTCGCGGGTCTTTTCCAGCTTCGACGGGTCAATACGCACGGTCACGGTGAACGTTGCCTTCTGACCGGCGCCCACAGACACCGACTGCGGGTAGGAGAACTCCACACCCGGGATGCTCGTGCTGCCCTCATAGTTCAGGGTGTAGGTGTGCGCCACCGAGTCGGTGTTCTCAACGCTCACGCGGTGCTGCAGGGTCTGCACACCGGCGTTCGGGGTGTACTCGAGCACGCCGAACGTGTCCGAAACCTGCTCGGGTCGTGCCGCGTTGAACAGCATGACGCGGTCAGCCACCGCCGCACGCGTGTTGATGCGGCCGGTACCCACACGGTCCACCGCATAGGGGTTGCCCCAGGCATCCTGCATGTGGTGGTCGGCGGTGTTCATGATAGCGGTCTTAATCATGCGCGGACCGTACTCCGGGTGCGCCTGCATGATCAGCGCCGCAACACCGGCAACAAAGGGCGTGGACATGGACGTACCGGTCTTCACGCTCGAACCGGTACCGCTACCAACCTCGATGGAGGAAATGTTCGTGCCCGGTGCCGCAACATCCGGCTTGGTGATGCCGTGCGAACCGTGCAGACCACGCGCGGTGGAGGTGTTCGCCTGATCCAGCTTGCCGTTGGGCACGCGAATCGAGTCGCGCAGGTTCTCGCCGAGCTGCAGGGTCAGCTCACCCGAATCAATCTGCGCGGAAAGGCGCTCCACCTGGCTCTTTGACAGACGCACGCCCGGAATGGAGGAGTTACCGCCGATAGCGGTGTCACCGACCTCAGTGTTCGAGGTGAGCACCACGCCGGTCGCACCCGCCGCCTGCAGGTTGTCGAAGCGTACCTTCGAACCGCAGGGTGCGGTGCCGTCAGCGTCCGCCCAGTCGATGAGAGCCCACTTGCCCTTCAGGGCGGCGGCTTCCTCTTCGGTGAATGCCTCGCAGCCGTAGCGGTTGCGGGAGGCGGCACGCACCACGGTGCCGCGCAGCTGCTCCTCGGTCGCCTTTGTGTAGTCGAAGTTCACCGAGTAGTCGCCGTAGGTGTCCGCCTCGTTCGCGGGGGCGAGAATCTTCACGCGGTCCACCAGCTGGGTCGAGCCGATGGAGTTCGCCACGGTCAGGCCGTAGGCGCTGGTGCCGGGACCGCCTGAGTTGGAGTAGGTGTCGCCCACGGCGTTGTAGTTGTTAGCGTTACCCGCCGCGACCACGGAGAGGATGCCTTCGCGGTAGAGGGAGCCGACCGCGTAGTTCACGGTCTCATCAAATACGCCGAACTCGTTGCCGAGCGACAGGTTTGCGATGTCGGCGCGGTCGGAGAAGTCGCCGTCGTCGTTGGGGTCGAGCACGCGGTCCAGGCCCTTGGGGACGAACGCGGTAGTGCCCTTACAACCGAAGATGCGCAGACCAATCAGCTGGGCGTCCGGTGCGGAGCCGGGGCCGATTTTCATGTCCTTGAGCTGCTCTTCGGTGAGCTTGGAGTAGTCGCCGTGGAAGGTCGAGCCGTCCGCGTTCACGCCGTAGCCTGCCGCGGTGCCCGCCACGTGGCTGCCGTGGCCGCCGCAGTCGAGCGGGTTAGCATCCGGGTGGGGAGTGGAGGTTTCCTTCTTGGCGGAGTTGTAGTCGTCACCGACCAGGTCGTAGCCGCCGAGGAACTTCTTCGGATCGTAGGTGCCCTCGGGAATCGTGTCGGATGCCTTCGCCTTCTCGAAGGCTTCCTGCGTGCCGGGGCCACCCAAATCGGCGTGGGTGTAGTCGATACCGGTATCGAGCACCACAATCTTCACACCCTTGCCGGTGTAGCCGGTGGAGGCGGGGTTCGCCGGGCTCTTCGCCCACACGGAGAGCGTGTCGGTATCGATGAGGGTGCCGCTGTTCTGCGGCGCCATGTCCTCAATGATGCTGATGCGTTCCACATCGTCACGGTTTGCGAGCGCACGAATCTGCTCGACGTTACCGTAGAGCGCCACGCCGCGCATCGTGTTGTGTGTGGTGTACAGGACCTGCGCGCCGGATTCCTTCGCCGCGGAGGCGCCCTGCTGCTGCACGCTGGCGCGGATTGCCTGCACCTGTGCTTGCGCGTTGACGGGTGCCTGTGCGCGGGAGCGGACCGCGTCCGGCTGAGTCTGGGCGTACGCACCCTGACCCTTAAAGCGGACGAACACGGCGCGTTCGCCGGTGGCGCCGTCCAGGCTGGGGGAGAGAACGTCGTTGTTGTTCTCGCCGGTTCCGGTGTTCTGGTGGGGCGCATCCGGGTCTGCGCCGTGTACTACGCCCGGTGCCGCGTAGGCGGCGGTACCGAACGGCAGGGCGGTCAGCCCGAGGGTGAGCCCCAGGGTGAGTGCGCCGCAGCTGCGTGCCAGCTGCTTGAGGCGACCCGGCTGTGTGTGCCGGGCTGCTCGCGCGGGGGTAGCTTCAGGGAAGGTTGCCACTGAATGCTCCTTGATTCTTTTAGGGATGGTGTGTTTCTTAGCGGTTTCTTCACTGAGAGCTGTACGCCGAGGGGTCCGCACCGAGAGTGCTACGGTGCGTCTGCACTGCGTTTCCAGTGTGTCCGTGCGGCGTGTCCATGCGGCGTGAACGTCAAGGTTCATGCCGGTCATGAAGAAACCTTCATTCATTGTCTCAACGATTCTTTATATAACCTAGTCAGACTCGTATTACGGAACATTACGCGTCAATAGAAAGCACCCGACCACAGAAAAGGGAGCCGTACCGCCGCAGATCAACTGCAACGGTACGGCTCCCTTGGTAGAACCTGCTGAGGTAGCACACCTACAGCGGTAGAACCTTATAAACCCTAGATCTCAGGGTTTTTAGATTTTGTGCCCCTAAATTTCAGGGCTTTCCTTCAGCACACCCGTGCTGTAGCGGTACACGAACGCCGCCATAGCGTCGCGGTGCACCGGCTCCACGGGACGGAACGAACCATCGGGCCAGCCGGTGGTTACGCCCTGCTCAGCCAGCCACGAAATCTCGCGGTAGAACTGCTTGTCGGTCGGAACGTCCGTGAAACGAGCCTGCGCGGGGGCAGTGTACTCGGGCGAACCCGCGTAACGGTAGAAGAACGCAGCCATCGCGTCACGGTTCACCGAATCCTCCGGACGGTAGGTGCCATCGGGCCAGCCGGTCGTGATGCCCTGAGCCTTCATCCACTCAATCTCCTTGTAGTAGGGGTGGTTGAGCGGAACATCCGAGAAGCTCGGGGTGGACGGTGCGGTGTACTGCGGCGAGCCGCTCATACGGTAGAAGTACGCAGCCATAGTTGCGCGGTCCATGTTGTTCAGCGGGCGGAAGGTGCCGTCCGGGTAGCCGCGGTCAATCTGACGGGCAGCAATCCACGTGATTTCACGGTAGAACTGGTTATCCTCAGGAACGTCGGTGAAGCGTGCATCGTGGATGGTGCGAGCCACCTTCACGACCTGCGCACGGTCGCCAGCGGCAACACCGTTAGCGGTCTTACGGCCGCTCAGGTCACCGGTCGCGTTGTGCATGTGCAGGAACAGAGCCTGACGCTCCTTGTTGTTGTTCTTGCGGTGAACGGTCAGCTGACCGCCGTCACGGTCCACGAACAGACCGGGCACGCCCGACTCCTCACCGGTGAACCAAACACCGGGGTTGAAGGGGGAGTACTCAATCGCCGAGGTGGTGTCCACGTAGTCGTTACCCTCGTTGTGCCAGGTGTCGGTCTGCACCGTGTACTTGATGGTCTGAGCCTTCTCAGCGGTCAGGCCCAGGTCCTTCAGCGGCACACCCAGAATCATGGTGTTGGTGTCCATGATGTTGGTGTCGGTGTCACCCCAGGCGCTGTTCAGCGGGTAGCGAGCCACCACGGTGGATGCGTTACCGGAGATGGACCAGACCTTCACCAGCGGGTAGTCCAGACCCTTCTCGCGGGTCACCTCCAGAACGTAATCTGCGGTGGAGTCGTTGTTCGTATCGATCTGCACCTGTACCTGACGGCCCCAGTGCATGCTGTCCCAGGTGCCCCAGGTCGAAATGCCGAAGAACAGAGAACCATCGTTCGGGTTCTTGCCGGCAGCCTTCAACGCCGGAGCGTCCGAGGCGGCACCCACATACTGCAGGTCAACAGCCTGGTTCGACGGCAACTTCAACTGACCGGTCGGAATACGATCACTGACCGCACCCAGCTCAAACGCACCCAGCAGCGAACGGTAACCGCCCTGGTTCAGGGTCGTACCGCGCAGAGTCACCGTGGACTCCTTATCGGCAATACCCTTGTAATCAATACGGGACGCATCCACACGCATCTTCGAGACAGGCTTCGGCGCCACGTGAATCGACTGGCGGATCGCCTCGCGACCATTCTCAGAGAAAATCAGGCGACCAGAAGCGCTCGCAATGTACTGGCGCTTACCGGCAGCCAGAGTCTGACCGGTCGTCCAGTCCTGAGCGACCTGGTCCGCGCTCATCGCCGGGTCCATGGTCTTCTCCAGCTTGGACGGGTCAATACGCACGGTCACGGTCACGTTCTTACGCTCACCGGCACCCACGCTCACCTGCTGCGGGTAGGAGTACTCCACACCCGGGATGGTCGTGCTTGCCTCGTAGCTCAGAGTGTAGGTGTGAGCCTGCGAATCGGTGTTGTCCAGCACGATTTCACGCTGAACAGTCTGAATACCCGAATCGGGGGTGTACTCCAGCACACCAAACGCGGTCGAAACACGCTCGGGGGTCTTCGCATCGTACGCGATAACCTTTGCGTCCACGGCGGCGCGAGCATTCACCATGCCTGTACCCACACGATCCACCGCGTACTGCGCACCCTGCTCATTCTTGATTGGGGTGGACGCGCCGTTCATCAGCGCAGCCTTAATCATCTGCGGGTTGTAATCCTGATGCGCCTGCATCACCAGAGCGGCAATACCGGTAACATGCGGGGTTGCCATGGAGGTACCGGTGAAGGAAACACCCTTATTACCCGTACCCACAGCAGCAGAGACAATCTCAGTACCCGGTGCCGCAAGGTCAGGCTTAATGAAGCCGTCAGAACCGTGCTGACCGCGAGCACTCGAAGAATTCAGGTCAAAAGCGTGCGAGTGGGAGCTACGACCCGAAGCCTTGTAGTCCAGGTTCATCTCAACGGTCACCGGACCGGCAGCCAGAGCCTTCTCCAGGTCCTTCGTCGAAGAAGCAGTCAGACGCAGACCCGGAATAGTCGCATTACCACCAATGCCGATGGTGTAACGCTCAGCCTTACCGGCCATCACCACGCCAACACCGCCAGCAGCCTGAACGTTATCGAAACGCGTCTTCGAACCGCACGGGAACGACAAGTCGTCCTTATCCCAGTCGAAGTAAACCCACTTACCCTTCAAAGCCTTCGCCTCATCAGCGGTGAACGCCTCGCAAGCGTAACGGTTACGTTCCGGCGCGGCAACAACCTCGCCACGCAGCTGATCAGCGGTCGCCTTCGAATAATCGAAGTTCACCGAATAATCACCCTGCAACCACTCCAAACCAGTCTTCGTGGTCACGCGGGCACGGTCAATCGGCTGAGTCGAGCCGTAGGCGTTCGCTACCGACAGCGCCGCAGCCGCATTCGCCGGGCTACCCGAATCAGAGTAGGTGTCACCCACACCGTTGTAGTTATTGGCGTTACCGGCAGCGGCGACAGTAAACACACCCTGGCGCGCCATCGTATCAATCATGTACGATTCCGGGTCGTCAGCCGGAGCGAACTCGCCACCGAGCGACAGGTTCACAATGTCGGCGCGGTCAGAGAAATCACCGTCACCATTCGGGTCCATCACGGTATCGAGCGCCTTCATCACAACACTCGAATTGCCGTAGCAACCGAACACGCGAATCGCCAAAATCTGAGCCTCAGGAGCAGTACCGGGGCCAATGGACATGCCCTTCAGCTGCTCCTCCGTCAGATTCTTGTAATCGCCACGGTAAGTCGTACCGTTCGCCGTCACACCATAACCGGCAGCAGTACCCGCCACATGCGTGCCGTGACCGCCAGAACCGAAACCATCCGGGCGGCAATCCAGCGGGTTATTATCCGGCTGCGGAGTCGACTTCTCAGCCACCGACGCATTGTAGTCATCACCGACCAGGTCAATACCGCCAATGAACTTATTACGATCAATCAGACCCGAATCAGCGGACGGAAGCTCCGTCATCGCCTTAGCCTTCAAGTACGAATCCACCGTACCGGGGCCACCAAAATCAGCGTGCGTATAGTCAACACCGGAGTCAACAATCGCAATCTTCACGCCCTTACCCGTGTACCCCGTATTCTCACGAGTCCACGTAGCAAGAGTCTTCGTATCAATCTCGCTACCGGAGTTCATGCGCTCCTTCGCGATAATCGGCGAAATACGCTCCACATCCGGGCGCTCCGCCAACGCACGAATCTGCGCAGCATCACCAGTAATCGCCGCACCACGCATCGCATTATGCGTGGTGTACATCAGCTTCGAACCAGAAGCAGCCGCCACAGACTGAGCCTGCGACTGCACCTGGGCTGCAATAGCCTGCACCTGCGCCTGACGGTTCGCCGGCGCCTCCTTACGTGCCAGAACAGCCGCGGACTGGGTCTGCTCATACGCACCCTTGCCCTTGAACTGCACATACACGGTAATCTGGCCTTCAGCCTTCTGCAGACCCGGGCTGATACGCGAAGCAGCGTTACCGGACGCGCTCGCAGTACTTCCTTCGACCTGCTGGGGGCTCTGAGCGTGAGCTGCAGAGAAAGTGGCGGGAACGCCGAGAGTAAGGGCAAGAGCCGCACTCAAACCGGTCGCACCGACAGCCTTCATTCTGCGGCGTGGCACATGAGGCGTTGTCATGGAATCCTCCTTCGGATTATCTGTTTTCGATAGTGCTGTGTGCTCTGTGGTTGTATATCGGTGATGTGCGGAGGCGGCCCCACCGACAGACGACGAGTGAGTGCATCCGCCGGTGAAACCGCCACCAAAACTTGAGAGGTTCCGGGATCTTCAGGCTCCGGAGCCTGCCGGTTCCAGGTACCCCTCCCACCCCATGCAGGAGGTGGGAGAGGACCCGAACCATTCGCTACCGGTTAGCTACCGTCTAGCGGCCGGCCTGGTTAGCAACCTTCTCGGTGTAGCGGTAGATGAACGCCGCCATTGCGTCGCGGGCAATGGGGGTCACCGGGCGGTAGGTGCCGTCCGGCCAGCCGGTGCTGATGCCCTTCGAAGCCAGCCACGTGATTTCACGGTAGAACTGGTTGTCGGTGGACACGTCGCTGAAGTGGCTGGTTGCGGGCAGATCCACGTGCGGGGAACCCGCTGCACGGTAGAAGAACGCAGCCATGGCGTCACGGTTCACCGGTGCGGAGGGGCGGAACGTGCCGTCCGAGTAGCCGGTGGTGATGCCCTGTGCCTTCATCCACTCAATCTCCTTGTAGAAGGGGTGCGTGGTGGGCACATCCTTGAAGCTCGGAGTGGAGGGGGCAGTGAACTGCGGGGAACCCTGCATGCGGTAGAAGAACGCCGCCATTGCGCCACGTTCCACGGACTCCAGCGGGCGGTAGGTGCCGTCCGGGTAGCCGGTGGTGATGCCGCGCTGAGCCAACCAAGAGATCTCGGTGTAGAACTGGTCGGTGTTCTTCACATCGGTGAAGCGGGACGGAGTGATGTACTCGGTCTGCTGCTCCTTGATGTTCAGCACCTCGGCGCGGTTGCCCTTGGCGCCGTTGGTGCCGGAGAGGTCGCCGGTGCCGTTGTGCAGGTGCAGCAGCAGCGCCTTGGCGGGGGTACCGGATTCGCCGAGCGCGGGGATTGCGTCAGCGGAGCGGTGCGCCGTCAGGGTGGTGGTGGAGGCGTCCGGGTGAAGGCCAGCCACGGCGGAGGAGTCGTCGCTGAACCACAGCTTGGGGCTGAAGGGGCGGTACTTGATCCAGCCGGTTTCGCTGACGTTACCCCACTCGTACTGGGTGGTTGCGCTGACTCGGTACTGGATGTCCGGGTTGTTTGCGCTGGTCAGGCCCAGGTCCTTGAGGGGTACACCCATGATGAGGGTGTTGGTGTCCATCATGTTGGTGTCCACGTCACCCCAGGCGCCGTTGAGCGGGTAGTAGCCGAGCTCGACGAGGTTGCCGTTCTTGTAGCCGTAGAGGCGAACCAGCGGGTAGTCCAGGCCCTTAGCGCGGTCGGTGACCAGCTTGTAGTCGGCGCGGTTGTTGCCGTCGGTGTCGATTTCTACGGTGAAGGTGTTCTCGTAGGAGACAACATCCCAGTTCGCCCAGGTGGAGATACCGAAGCGCAGGGTGCCGTCATCGGCGTTGCCGCCGGCTGCCTTCAGCGCGGGCGCATCCGAGGAAGCACCAACGTACTGCAGGTTCGCCTTAACGTTGCTGTTCAGCGACAGGGAGGTGGGAGCCACACGGTCCACACTCGCACCGTACTCGAAAGCGCCAAGCAGGGAACGGTAGCCGCCCTGGTTGACCTCGGTGCCGCGCAGCGAAATCTGGGACTTGGTCCAGCCGGTGTCTGCCTTCTGAGCCTCGTCGCTAGAGGGCTTCTGGGCGAAGGTGACGGTGTCTTCGGCAGCGTGCATGGTGCTCACGGGCTTGGGTGCCACGTGGATGGGCAGGCGCAGTGCCTTGGTGCCGTCTTCAGTGAGGACGAGTCGGCCGGATGCGCTCGCAATGTACTGACGGTACTGTGCGGGAACGGTTTCGTTGCCGGTGTAGTAGTCAGTTGCGTTCTGGGTTGCGTCCATTGCCGCGTCGCGGGTCTTCTCCAGCTTGGACGGGTCGATGCGCACGCTCAGTTCGAACTTCTTCGTCTCACCGGGTGCGAGGGTGACCGAGGAGGGGAAGGAATATTCCACGCCGGGAATATTAGTGCTTTCAGCGTAGGACAGTGCGTATGTATGCGCCACGGAATCAGTGTTCTCGACGGTCACCTCGCGGGTGAGGGTCTGAACGCCCGCATCCGGTGCGTACTCGAGCACGCCGAAGCTCAGGGACACGGTACCGCTCTTGTCAGCGTTGTAGACGAGGGACTTCGACTGCACGGCAGCGAGGGTGTCGACTCGTCCAGCACCCACGCGGTCCACCGCGTATGCGGCACCGGATTCGGTGCGCACATCGTGGGTGGCGGTGTTCATGAGGGCGGACTTGACCTGTGCGGGGGTGTAGGTCGGGTGGCTCTGCATGACCAGTGCAGCGGAGCCGGTCACGTAGGGTGCCGCCATGGAGGTGCCGCTGAAGGTCACGGAGTTGTTACCGGTCGCAACCGCCGCGGAGGTGATGTACGAGCCGGGTGCCGCAATGTCGGGCTTGGTGTAGCCGTAGCTACCGTGGAAGCCGCGGGCACTCATGGGGTTCAGCTGATCCAGCTTGTCGGTGTCCACGCGCAGGGAGGACTTCAGGTCGTTGCCGAGGCGCACGGTGAGGGGCTTGCCTGCCGCTTCTGCTGCGGTGATCTGTGCGCGCAGATCCTTAGCGGCGGATGCTGCCAGGCGGAAACCGGGCAGGGTGTCGTTACCGGCAATACCCAGGCCGGGCTCTTCGTCATGGCCTGCGAGCAGTACGCCCTTGGCGCCTGCCGCCTCCAGGTTGTCGAAGCGCACCTTGGAGCCGCAGGTGAGGTCACCGTTAGCTTCAGCCCAGTCGATGAGCACCCACTTGCCCTTTACAGCTGCCGCTTCGGTGGCGCTGAGGGCGTTGCAGGCGTAGCGGTTGTTCTCGGAGATTGCGGTGAGTTCACCGGTGAATTCCTTGGTGCCCGCCTGTGCCCAGGGGTAGGAGACGCTGTAGTCGCCGCGTACCTTGCGGGTGGTGCCGGTGGCGGGATCGGTCAGCTCTGCCGCATCGACGGCGCGGGTGGAGCCGTAGGCGTTAGCCACGGTGATTGCGCTGGATGCGGTGGCGGGGTGACCGGAGTTGGAGTAGGTGTCGCCGCGCAGGCTGTAGTCGTTGGCGTTACCCGCGGAGATCACGGAGAGCACGCCGGCGCGGGTGAGCGCGTCAACGGCGTAGGCTTCGGGGTCGTCCTGCGGGGAGAATTCGCCGCCGAGGGACATGTTGACCACGTTCACGCGGTCGGAGAAGTCGCCGTCACCGTTGGGGTCAAGGGTGCGGTCGAGCGCCTCAATAACAACGTTGGTGCTGCCGCTGCAACCGAAGACGCGGAAGGCGTAGATTTCAGCCTCGGGGGCAACGCCGGGGCCGATTTTCATGGTCTTGAGCTGCTCTGCGGTGAGCTTGCTGTAGTCGCCGGTGAAGGTGCTGCCGTCGGCGTTCACGCCGTAGCCTGCCGCGGTGCCCGCCACGTGGGTGCCGTGGCCGCCGGTGGTGCAGTCGAGCGGGTTGCCGTCGGGGGTTGCGGTGTTGGTGCCGTCGTAGGCGTCACCAACGAGGTCGTAGCCGCCAGCAACCTTGGTGCGGTTGATGAGTCCGGAGTCTGCGGAGGGCAGCTCGGTGAGCTTGGATGCCTTCTCGTAGTCTTCGAGCTTGCCGCTACCGCCGAAGTCGGTGTGGGTGTAGTCGATACCGGAGTCGATGACGGCGATCTTGACGCCCTTGCCGGTGTATCCGCCCGCGCCGGCGGGGTTGGTGGTGCCGGTCCAGGTGGCGAGGGAGCCTGCGTCAATGGCGGCGCCCGCGTTCTGGCGGTACTTGGGCAGGATGGGCGAGATTTTCTCTACGTCGGAGCGGTTGGCGAGTGCCTTGATAGACTCGGCGTCACCGCGCACTGCCACGCCACGTACTGCGTTGTGGGTGGTGTAGAGGACCTGCGCGCCGGACTGGCTGCTGACCTGCTGTGCCTGGCTCTGCACCTGGGCGGCGATGGCCTGCACCTGTGCGCTTTGGTTGACGGGTGCCTGCGTGCCGGCGCGTACGCCTGCGGGCTGGGTCTGCTCGAATGCGCCCTTACCCTTGAAGCGGACGAAGGCGGTGACGGTGCCGCTGGCGTTCTTCATGCTTTCGCTGAGTACCTGCTTGACGGCGTCGGGGTCTTCTGCGGCGTGGGCGGTGGTGCCCAGGGCTGCGAGGGGGCTCAGCGCCATGCTGAGGGTGAGTAGCCCGCTGCCGATTCGGCGTCGGTGCGACCGGCCGCGGGGGTTTGGGGAGGCGGTGTGTTGCACGGTGCTCCTTTGCTTGGCTCCCGGGGTGTTTCTGGGAGGCTGGTGTGTTTTTTCTGGTGGGTTCTAGATGAACTTGAACACACTAGATGTGAACTAGGATACACCTCAAAATGGCTTGTGAAGCGTTTATTACTTCTACATGCATCAAATTGTGGACATGTTCGGCCCTTTTCTTTTGCACGCTTTTCTTTTGCACTCGAATTCAGCTTCTTTTCAGGTTCGGTTGTTACCTTAAAACCATCTATTGAACATCTATCAAAAATGCTGGGATACCGCATCGCACTGCTGAGGAGGAGTCATGACCGACGATAAAAACCAACCCCTCGATAATCAGCCCGTTTCCCCTCGTCAGCGTGTTTTGAAGGTGGCACCGCAGGTTATTTACAGCCGTCCCGATCCGGATCTGATGCGCATCCACGCGGATGACGTTCAGGGAACTCTCCCCAATGGAGAATCGCCGGAGGAACACGGCGGCGAGCTGGTCGGCTACAGCCCCGTGCCGGTTCCTGACCGCAAGCCGGACACTGGCAGACGCGTGGTGGAGGCGCTGGCGTACCTAGCGTTGGCTATCGTGGCGGATCCTTTCGCCTAT
>CALGXU010000084.1 GCA_937935205.1 uncultured Rothia sp. | reverse complement strand
CCTGGGCTGACCTTGAATTGAATAAGCGTGCATCCGGTCCGACTCCGAAGGAGCTGGCTCGTATTCCTCGCCGTATTTGCGTTGCGTCCGGTACTCACCGTGTGCGTGCTTTGCGTGGTGCCTTGCGTACGGGTGCGATTACCGACTTGGTTCTTGACGATGCTCTGGCGAAGGCGCTTATGGAGAAGTAGCTGAAATTATTGCCGCGGGCATGAGGTTCGCGGGTGCGAGGTTCGCGGGTATGAAGGTCCGTGGTTATGGGCGAAAAGGGCACCTTGATTCTGAAAGGGTCGCGCTGAGAGCTTTCCCGCTGAAGCTCTCAAGTACCGCCTGAACAATGGTTCAAGGTGCCCTTGAGTGTCGTCAAAAATGGCTTTCTGACTCTACAATGTGAAACGTTTGCGCACGTGAAAGCGCATATTGCTGCACTCCATTGAAGGTGTGCGCCACTCACCGTTAGAAAGAACCAACCATGACCCCCACCTATAACGCCCAGGCGAATCCGCACCTGGGTGCACCCGGCATTACCACCATGCACGGTGATGCCCAGTCTTCCGACGCTACTCCTCTTGCCGGCCCCGGCGCAGGCAATTGGAAGATTACCGGCACGAAGCTCGGCGGCGCCTGCCCGACGATTCTTGCTGGACGCGACGGCTTCATTCAGGTGCTCTGCACCCAGGTCTTCGCCCACGGCGAGTTCATCACCCCGAAGCTCTCTATCCTTGATCCGCATACCGGTCGTGAACTTTCGCACCTGGACATTCCGAAGGGCGCACTGCTCGGCGGCGTGTACGCCTACCTTGATGCGCAGGACCGCATGGTTTTGGTGGATGGCTCCCAGTGCCTGCTGCGCCTCTCGCACTCTGCCGACGGACGCAGCATCCGGGTTGATGAGCGCATTGACCTGAGCCGCATGCTTGCCCAGAGCGCCAATGACGCTGTGGTTGGTCTGGTGCCCGACTGGTCCGGTCGCATTTGGGTTGCGACGAAGAACGGCTACATTGCGGTGATTGATTCTGCCCGCGGCACGATCCGCTCGATGCGCCTGAATAAGGCGTCGATTGCCGGTGAACGTATCGATAACTCGATTTCGGCGTGCCCGCAGGGTGTGAGCGTGGTGACCTCCCACGCTATTTATATGCTGAACGCTACCGCAACCGGTGCGCCTACCCTCAAGTGGTGGCATGCCTACGATCGAGGTAGCGCCCGCAAGCCCGGTAAGCTCGCGTGGGGTTCCGGCGCCTCCCCGACGTTCTTCGGTCCGAACGGTTCGGATTATGTGATGCTGACCGATAACTCTGATATTCACGAGTCGGTCATTGTGTACCGCACCGATAACGGTGCGAAGGTCGGTAGCGCCGGCCTGTTTACTGCCGGTACCTCTGGCACCGAGAACTCCATGATCGGTGTGGGTAACACGATGGTCGGTGCAAGCACCTACGGCTACCCCTACCCGAAGTACCCGGAGGGCGCCGGCCCGTCGGTGCCTGCGAACGCGCTTTTTGCTCCCGGTATGGAGCGTTGGGATATTACCGACCGCGGTTTGCGTAAGATTTGGGACCGTAAGGATGTGTACTCTTCGGCTGTTCCTCGCTATTCCGCCGCTGACGGCCTGATTTACACCTGTGAGCGTCGCCGCGGCCCGGCTGGTTTGGCGAATGGTGCCTACGCGTGGGCTGTCGCGCTGGATATGGAAACCGGCCGGACGATGCACGAGCAGCGTCTGCCTCAGCACGTGAGCCTGCTGCTCGGCGGTGGTGACACCCTGCAGATGGTGGGCACGATTGACCGTTACGGCACCTGGTGGCAGGGCACGATTAGCGGCGTGTACCGTATCGCGAAGGCTTAGGGGAGTAGAAAATGACTAAGAATAATCTGATGAACGCTTCTCGCCGTACCGCGTTGAAGGTTGCGGGCGCTTCGGCTGCCCTGGTGGCTGGCGGCGTGAGTGCTGCGGAGGCGGCAACTCGTTCGGGCGGCAGGCGTGGTGCACACGGTACCCCTGTGACCCAGCGCCCTGGCGGACAGCGTGGAGGGCAACGCGGTCAGCACGGCGGTGGACAGCACAGTGGTGGACAGAACGGTGGCGCGGCGAGTTCTGCGCTGGTGCAGGTGCCGATGCGCTATAACGAGTCGTGCATCCGCCTGGAGTTGAAGACTGCCTCTGGTGTGCAGGCGGTGTCTATGCAGAGTCAGCCGGCGCGTACTGTTGCTTTCCGGAATCTGCCGACTCGCCTGAGCATTATTAATGAGGGCAATTCGACGCTGCCGGTAGGTACTCGCCTGATGGTGCGTGCTCGCGCGCAGGATCCGAAGACTGGTTTGCTGTTGAATCCTGCGGTGACTCTTCGTGTGACCTCTGGTCAGGCGGTGCTACCTTCGGGCGGCCTGGGCGCTTCGGCGTTGGTGGCTCCTGTGGATGCTCTGAATCTTGATGCGGTGCGCCGTAGCGAGCAGACCGGTCAGGCTGGTGCCGGTAGCGAAAATGTTCTGGAGTTGCGCACCGCTATTCCTCGCGGTCATCGCCTGGATGTTCAGCTGAATTATCAGGTGGCTTCGGGTGTTGCCGGTTCTGCGTTGAAGCAGGTTCATGTGAGCGCTGTGCTGGATATGGCGGCGGCTGGTTTGTCCTCTTCGTTCTACGAGGTGCAGAGCCCGGCTGTGGTTGCTTCGCTGAACTAGCAGTTAATCTGGCGCTGTGAAGAAATGGGCGCGGTGGGGGAGTGACTTCGCTGTTGTGTGATTCTATACCTCTATATATAGGCGCCTGTTCAAAAAGGCATAGTGAAAGGTCGGGGTTGTTCGTGGGAACGGCCCCGACCTTTTGTATTGTCTAGTTCGCCCGGCATGGGCGGCGGCTGAGATGTCCTATGCGGTTTCGGTCCTGTCGTGTTCGCCGAATACAACCTTCACTGCGTGGTGCAGTGCTTCGCGCACCATGGCGATGGCGGGGTTGGCGGCGGACTCTCGGCGTACGGCGGTAAAGATTTTGCGGGAGGGCTTGCCGGGTAGCTCTACGATGCGTAGCCCCTCGGTGGTGGAGAGGGAAGAGAGGATGAAGCCGGGCACGATGGTGACGGCGAATCCTGCCTTGACGAGGTTGGAGTTTGTAATCATGTCATTGGCGCTGTAGCGGATGACCGGCTCGAATCCTGCAGTGCGGCACTGGTTGAGCGCCCAGCTGCGTGAGGTGTTTTGTTCCATCTCGAGGACCCAGGGGAGTGCGTGCGCCTCCTCGATTGAGGTGATGATGGAGGTGCTGGGCACGATGAGGCTGAGCGGGTCTTCGGTGAGTAGCTCGGAGTGTAGTTCGGGGTATTCGGGGATGTGGTGGTGCGGGTAGGCTTCGGAGAGCACCATGTCGTATTCGCGGCTTCGGGTCAGGGAGGTGCCGGTTTCGGGGTCGATTTGCAGTACCTGCAGCGTGAGTGAGGGTGCGTGTTCGGCAAGGTAGCTGAGGGTTTCCGGTAGCAGTGCGAAGGCTGCGGACTGGAAGATGGCGAGGCGGACCATGCCTGCGGGTTCGCCAGTGAGGTTGGCGACGGAGGTTTGCATGCGGTCGAGTTCGCGCAGGATACTGCGGGCGCTGTCGACGATGATGAGTCCGGCGCTGGTGAGCTGTACGCGCCTGCCGATGCGCTGCAGAAGCGGGGTGCCGGTTTCTTTTTCGAGGGTGGCAATCTGCTGGGAGACGGCGGAGGGGGTGAGGCTGAGTGCTTCGGCTGCGGCGATGATGGTACCGCGTTCTTGGATTTCGAGGAGCATTTGCATGCGTCGAATGTCGTAGATTGACATATTTCCCTCCCTGGTGCGCCCGGTTGTTCGGGTGGGCTGGGCCCCCGAACTCTTCCGTGGTGCGTCTCTCATCGTGGACTCTTGTCTATGGTACCGCGCGGGCTTTCGGCCGGCTCTTTTTGAGACGCTTGACGTGGGGTGTTGGCATGTTGGCTTGTGTAGCGAGTATTTTCGCGCTGATGCGATGGTTCTTAGGCTTGAAGATGCTTCTGGGAATGGTTTTGAGGTGTTCGTTTATTACGAAATGGGTTCGGTATTTGCGCTCTGGAAGTGCTAGCCTGAGAGGGATGGATAGCGATGTTGCTATGGTCTTCGTTTCTTCTCTTTGGGCTCGGCGTTCGGAGGGTTGCCGAGCGGGAACCACACCGCACAATCATTTAGAAAAACTAAATGGATTTTGGAAAAAACATTCAGTTTTTCTAATGAGGTATTTATTACCCTTTTGTGGTGAAATAGAAACATCGCCAAACGTGGTGTGCACCGCACACAGTGAGATAGTTAGGAGTCAAGGATGACCCATCCTTTCGCATCTGAGCACTACCAGAAGATGGCTCTGGAAGCTCGTCAGCTTGTTCGTCAGTGGGTAAACGAGTCCCAGTCGATCAAGCCCACCTTCGCGGCTGAGCAGCTCGCCGGTGTTCTGAAGGACCCCAATGGTCTTCCCTTCACCGTCGGCTTTGTTGATGGCGTTATTCGCCCCGAGGACGACAACGTCTCCGGCCGCAACCTTTCCCGTATTTCCGGCCTGGCACCTTCCTTCCTGCCCTGGTACATGAAGTCCGCTGTTGGCTTCGGTGGCAAGCTGGCTGGCAAGGTCGCATGGCCCACCGTTCCCGTTGCACGCCGCGTGCTGCGCGAGATGGTCGGTCACCTGATTGTCGACGCTTCCGAGGAGAAGCTGGGCGACGCAATTGCAGAGCTGACCAAGACCGGTAACCGCCTGAACGTCAACCTGCTCGGTGAGGCAGTTCTGGGTGACAAGGAAGCAGAGCACCGCCTGGCTGAGACCAAGCGCCTGCTGGCACGTGACGACGTTGACTACGTCTCCATTAAGGTGTCCGCTGTTTCCGGCCCCCACCAGCACTGGGCATTCGACGAGGTCGTTGAGACCGCTGTTCGCCGCCTGACCCCGCTGTACGAGCTGGCTGCATCCACCTCCCCCAAGAAGTTCATCAACCTGGACATGGAGGAGTACAAGGACCTGGACCTCACCATCGAGGTGTTCACCAAGATCCTGGACCAGCCCCACCTGAAGGACCTGGAAGCCGGTATCGTGCTCCAGGCATACCTGCCCGACACCCTGGCTGCAATGCAGCACCTGCAGGAATGGTCCGCAAAGCGCGTTGCTGCTGGCGGCGCAGGCATCAAGGTTCGCCTGGTTAAGGGTGCAAACCTCTCCATGGAAATCGTGGAAGCTGTTATGCACGGCTGGCCGCTGACCACCTGGGACACCAAGCAGGCTGCTGACACCAACTACAAGCGCGTTCTGGACTACGCACTGCGCCCCGAGCACGTGAAGAGCCTCCGCCTCGGTATTGCAGGCCACAACCTCTTCGACGTTGCTTTTGCACTGCTGCTGTCCGAGGACCGCGGTGTTAAGGATCGCGTCGAGTTCGAAATGCTGATTGGTATGGCTGAGCAGCAGGCAGAGATCATCCGCCGCCGCGTTGGCCACCTGCTGCTGTACGTGCCCGTCGTGAACCCCAAGGAATTCGACGTTGCAATCGCATACCTGATTCGTCGTCTCGAGGAGAACGCTTCCTCCGAGAACTTCATGTCCGGTATCTTCGACCTGGCAACCGACGAGTCCATCTTCAAGCGCGAAGAGGACCGCTTCATGCGTGCACTGAACTCCGTCACCGACGAGGTTCCCGCATCCAAGCGCACCCAGAACCGTCTGACCGAGAACGAGGACAACGTCTTCGTACCGGCTGGCCGCTTCGAGAACACCCCCGACACCGACCCCGCACTGGCCGGTAACCGCGAGTGGGGCCGCGCAATCCTCGAGCGCTCCAAGACCACCAAGCTGGGCATCGACACCCTGAAGGCTAACGAGCTGACCAGCGTTGCTGAGGCCGAGAAGCTGATCAAGGAAACCGAGGAAGCCGGCAAGGCTTGGGGCAAGCTCTCCGGCCACGAGCGCGCAGAGATTCTGCGTAAGGTCGGTAAGGCTATCGCCCTGCGTCGTGGCGACCTGCTGGAGGTTATGGCAGCCGAGGCTGGCAAGACCCTGGAGCAGGGCGACACCGAGGTCTCCGAGGCAATCGACTTCGCATACTACTACGCAATGCTGGCTGAGGACCTCGAGAAGATTGACGGCGCAAAGCCCAAGTCTGTTGACCTGACCCTGGTTGTTCCCCCGTGGAACTTCCCGACCGCTATCCCCGCCGGTGGTGTTCTGGCTGGTCTGGCTGCAGGTTCTGCTGTTATCTTCAAGCCCGCAACCATCACCGCTCGCACCGGTGCCCTGATTGCAGAGATCATGTGGGATGCAGGCGTCCCCAAGGAAGTTCTGAAGCTGGTCAAGGTTGTCGACCGCGAGGCCGGTAAGGTTCTCATCTCGCACCCCGAGGTGGATCGCCTGATCCTGACCGGTGGCTACGAGACCGCAGAGCTCTTCCGCTCCTGGCGTGATGACCTGCCGCTGTTCGGTGAGACCTCGGGTAAGAACTCGATCATCGTCACCCCGAACGCCGACATCGACCTGGCCGTCAAGGACGTCGTCTACTCGGCATTCGGCCACGCAGGCCAGAAGTGCTCCGCTGGTTCGACCGTTATCCTGGTTGGCTCCGTGGCACAGTCCGAGCGTTTCCGTCGCCAGCTGATCGACTCCGTCAGCTCCCTGCACGTGGCACACCCGCAGGACATTGAGTCCCAGATGGGTCCCGTTGTTCAGAAGCCGGAAGAGAAGCTGCTGCGCGGTCTGACCACCCTCGGCCCGGGCGAGCGCTGGCTCATCCAGCCGAAGGAACTGGACGAGACCGGTCGCCTGTGGAGCCCCGGTGTTCGTGAAGGCGTCAAGCCCGGTTCCGAGTACCACATGACCGAGTACTTCGGCCCCATCCTGGGCATCATGACCGCTGACACCCTGGAAGAGGCAATCGAGCTGCAGAACGCACCCGATTACGGTCTGACCGCAGGTCTGCACTCGCTGGATGCCGATGAGCTCGAGCTGTGGCTCTCCAAGGTCCAGGCAGGTAACCTGTACGTCAACCGTGCAATTACCGGTGCAATCGTTCAGCGTCAGCCCTTCGGTGGTTGGAAGAAGTCCACCGTTGGCTCCGGTACCAAGGCTGGTGGCCCCAGCTACCTGATCGCTCTGTCCGATTGGGAGCCGGCACAGGCAACCGCGACCGCAACCACCCAGTCGGTGACCGTTCGCGAGACCCTGGCTACCATCGAGAACTCCGAGCTGGGCAAGCGCGAGGACTTCGCATTCATCAAGCGCGGTGTCTCCTCTGACGCACACGCTTGGGACACCGAGTTCGGCTTCGGCCACGATCCCTCGAAGCTGGGCGTGGAGCGCAACATCCTGCGCTACGTACCCACCCAGGTTCTGGTTCGTGCAGACGAGTCCGCATCCGCAGCAGAGACCCTGCGCGTTGTGCTCGCCGGTCTGGCAGCTAACGCACCGATTGCTCTGTCCGTCGGTAAGGACCTGCCGGTCGACGTCCGTGGCGTCCTCGAGAACAAGGGCATCAAGTACGAAGTCAAGTCGGACGCTCAGTTCCGCGAGTACCTGGCTTCGAACGCTAAGACCCCGGTTCGCGCACTGGCTGGTACCCCGCTGGAAGGCACCCGTATCCGCTACATCGGTAACGATGAGAAGTCCATCTACTCGGCACTGGGCGGTCGCCCGGATGTTGCAGTGTACTTCGCACCGGTCACCGAGGCTGGCCGTATCGAGATGCTGCCCTTCCTCCGCGAGCAGGCTGTTTCGATTACCGCACACCGTTTCGGTAACCCGAACCGTTTCTCCGAGCGCGTCATTTCTTCCCGCTAAGGCGCTGTGAGAGTTTAGCTCTCTAGCCTAAGGCTCAGGGCCCTGCACCTTCGTGGTGTGGGGCCCTGAGCCTTTTGGTGTGTCTGATTGGCTGTCTGCTGGAGGTGAGTAATAGGGGTGCTTCTAGGGCCTTGGGAAGGGGCGATTGTTGAGCGGTTAGATAGGATAAGGAAAATATAGTGTCATAGAAGTGGTACGGGGGTGTTTGGACGTGCCCCGCGTTACTTCTTATGTGATAATTGGTGTAGGACGTTCCGTCATCCCACATACGGAACGACACCGTGCGCGGGACGATCCGCGCTACGCAAGAACACACTGAAAGGACACCGCTGCTATGAGCAACGTTCCCGCAGAACTCTCGTACACTTCTGAGCACGAGTGGGTTTCCGCTCTCACCGCCGAGGGCACCGTACGTGTTGGTATTACCGACCACGCTCAGGATGCACTGGGTGACGTCGTATACGTCGACCTTCCCTCTGTTGGCGACTCTGTAGCTGCTGAGGATAGCTTCGGTGAGATTGAGTCCACCAAGTCTGTCTCTGATCTTTTCGCTCCCATTGCGGGCGAGATTGTTGCAGTGAACGAGGCTCTGGAAGACGATCCCGCACTGGTTAACTCTGACCCCTACGGCGAGGGCTGGATCATTGAGATTCGCCCCGAGAACGCTGATGATCTGGCTAACCTGCTGGACGCAGAAGCATACAAGGCTGAGCTGGACAAGCTCTAAGTCGATAGGCTCTATGACTGTGGCGTCCCTCGTGTTAAGAGGTACGTGCTGACAAAACGGCGAGACCGATTGGTCTCGCCGTTTTTCATTTAAAGTGCACACAAACGCAAATAAATGGGCGCGTTTAAGGTTCATCTTGAGGGTCTCTGAAGCCGCTTGGGGAGCTTGAAAGATGACTAAACCCCTAGTGGGAGCCTCTTTCAAGTTAAATGTGATGAAAACTTCAACTATCGCGAGAAGATAAAATTTTCCCCGTAAAGCAGTCCAATGTGAGACACGCGTGCTAGAAGTATTGGAACTTTGCTAAAATTGGTACTGTCTCTATTGGATAGTGTCTGATTGTGTGGCTATTTTTGGGTTCAAAAAGCCTCTGAAAAGGGCTAACTGAATAGCAAAATGCCTTGTGAGGCTATAAGATTGTCTCGAAGGTTTGCGGTTTATCATTTCGTGATAAACAACTAAACTTATCTATCACACTCTCAACACTAAGCAAAGATGTTCGGCACGAAGCGAGACTCCGACTAAGGGGAACGAGCCACTCACTCAAATTTCGGCTCGTATCGACATCGGCTGAACAAGTACCCGAAAGACATAGATGACCTCACGCATCGATGAAAACCTCACTAACGCTGAGGTTGAACTAGAGGACGTGGAGAACGGCGACTCTGACCGTAACCCGCGTGACGTTAAGAGCCGGACCATCGGTCAGGTTCTTAGTCAGCTCGACCTGGAGTTCCCCGGAATTAGCGCATCCAAGATTCGCTTCCTGGAGGAGCGCGGTCTGGTGCACCCCAGCCGTACCGAAACCGGTTACCGCAAGTACTCTCAGACTGATATTGAGCGTCTGCGCTACATCCTCACCATGCAGCGCGACCACTACATGCCGCTGAAGGTAATCCGTCAGCATCTGGAGGATTTGGAAGCCGGTCGCGTGCTGAACTCCATGCCCGCCACCGTAAGCGAAGACGTCCTGGATACCGTCCTCGGACCGGACGAGCAGGAAGGTCGCACCTACAGCCTCCGCGAGCTGGCAGAATACGCTAACACCACTCCGGAACTGATTCGCGAGCTGATTGACTTCGGACTGCTCGAAGACGGTTCGGACGTGGAGTACACCGATTACGATGTGCTGATTGCCCGCGTTAGTGCAGAACTGACCCAGCACGGTATTCAGCCTCGACACCTGCGCGCATTCAAGTCTGCGGCAGACCGCGAAATTTCCCTCGTGGAAATTGCGGTGGCTCCGCTGGCATCGCGCCGCGACGCAGCCTCCCAGGCTCAGGCGCAGGAACGAGCCGACAAGATTCGCAAGTTGTGCCTGCAGCTGCACGCAACCCTCGTCGAATCGGCGATGCCTACCTACGAGTAGGCGCACGAAGGCGCAGACGACCGGACTGTCTACCCTTCAAACCCCATGCGGTTCCACCGCACCCCACACGGGGATTTCCCTCGGGGAGCACCACTGACCACGGTGATTCCCTCTATAGTCCCTACCCGCACCAACGGGTAGCGGCCTCTAGACTTGGACGAAGCCGACGCTGGCACACTCGGAATTTCTACCCCTTCGTCCAACACGAAGAGCTTTCTCACCAGGGGGCTCCCGGCCTGCCAAGGCTATTCACTCAACTCAGCTGTAAATGCGTACGGACTACCAGCCCGTACGCATTTACTTTTTAAACTCCCTGTGGGGCGGGTACCTAGAAAAGAAACGGGAGCAGCGGGGGAGGAGCGCCCCTGTAAGGCGGTAACAAGGTACGAATGAATCCGAAAAGATCATTTGCTCCGGTGGGTTCAATTTTAAGTAGAGCCCTCTATCAGTTAAAATAGATTGAACAACCGCGCCTATCGCGCATCGGTCGCACTATCGAGTCGTGTTCCACGAATCGAAGAGTCGAACCAATGTGTAGTATTGAAAACCGCGCAGCTAACCTCGCAGAGGGAAGCCACGCGAATCATAGATGCGGATTCTAAGGCTTAGCCCTAGAATCTCACCCCGAAAATCGGGTCTACACCGGAACGATATCGACCGCATTTGATGGGGCGCGGTGAAGCACTTAAAAGGGTTTAACGAAAAGGAGGGACCGTGCTAGAGCAGCAGGTAGCCGAAAATGCAGGCGAGGCCGCAACCACGCACGCACCCCAGGGCTTCGACCAGCCCCTGGATGGCTTCGACACCCTCTTCCCCGTAGCACCGCCTCCGCGCGGTGAACAGGGCGTACTCTTCACCGACCCTGTCTCTGTTGTCGAGGAAAACCTCGGCTACCGTGGCGCCGTCGCCTGCAAGGCGGCCGGCATCACCTACCGTCAGCTCGACTACTGGGCACGCACCGACCTGGTTGTACCCACCGTACGTGGCGCCTCCGGCTCCGGTACCCAGCGCCTCTACAGCTTCCGCGATGTGCTTGTGCTCAAGATTGTGAAGCGCCTGCTCGATACCGGCGTGTCCCTGCAGCAGATTCGCACCTCCATTGAGCATCTGCGTACCCGAGGCATTGACGACCTCGCGAACATCACCCTGATGAGTGACGGCACCACCGTCTACGAATGCACCTCCCCGAGCGAGGTTATCGACCTGGTCCAGGCAGGTCAGGGCGTCTTCGGTATCGCTATCGGTCGCGTCTGGCGCGAAATCGAAATGAACCTCAACGGCCAGCCCGGCGAAGAGATGCACGAAAACTTCGAAGGCGACGAACTTGCCGCCCGCCGTGCTCGCCGCGCACAGGCATAAAACGCAAAACGTGAATCAGCCCGCGCTCACTACCTATCGGGTAGAGAGCGCGGGCTGAAGCTTTAAATGCGAGGGAATATTCAATGCTCACTTGAGAAAAAACTCAAGATACACCCCTGTCAGAGCCGGAAGAAAAGCGAAGATTCGCTAAAATAAAGGGGCATTACACCTCACTCATAAAAGGGACCTGCATGCCCCGCATCGTCAGTATCAGCAGCCTCAAAGGTGGCGTTGGCAAAACGTCCATCACTTTGGGGCTCGCCTCCGCGGCATTACACAGCGGACTCTCCACACTCGTTATTGACCTCGACCCCCACGGCGACGCCAGCACCGGCCTGGCGGTGGATGAAACCATCCCCGACGTCGCCTCCCTGATCGCCAGCTCTAATGAGCGCGCCTTCGCGGAGGAAGCCGGTAGCTCCTCCTGGAACGCGCTCGTTGGTAAGCCCACCCTGCTGACCAATAACCCCGTGACCACCGGTAGCGTGAAAGTGGCACGCGGTTCGGCTCGTTCCACCCTCGTGGACCGTCAGGAAGCTGCGCCGTTCATCCGCCGATTCAAGCGCATGGTGGAGGCGGCCGCGGACGCCTACGACGTGATTCTGATTGACTGCCCGCCGTTCCTCGGAACCCTGTCTTCGATGGGCTGGGCGGTGAGCGAGCGCATCCTCTCGGTCGCTGAACCCTCTCTCTTCTCCGTGGCGGGCACCGAACGAACCCTGCGCGCTATCGTGCGCTTTCAACAGGAAAGCGGCATCAGCATTGACGGTGCGGGAGTAGTTATCAACAAGATGCGCCCCAACGACAGCGAGCACCGCTACCGACGCGACGAAATGCGCTCCCTCTTCGGCGAGCTCGTGGCAGAACCCGTGCTCGCTGAAAGCCCCGTGCTACAGCGCGCCCAGGGTGCCGCGTACCCGATCCATTTTTGGCCCGACGAAGAATCGGTTGATCCCGCCATTGACTTCACCCGCCTGCTGGCTGGGCTTATGGCTGATCTCTAAGCGCTGATATCTAATCCTTACTAACCTGCGGGCTCACATAGTTTCAACGCTTGAGTGCGTCTTCTCAAAGAACCGCTGTTTTTTCAGCGCTGTGCTCTCAACGTTGCGTTCTTTGGGACGGCGCACTTTCGCGTATCAGCAGGTAAAGAGATGAGATCGTGGGAATAGCGTGCCGTCCGTACACGTTATAGTGGCAGTAACAGGAATAAGCCCGTCATCGAGGGGCACGCTGGGAACGCGCCCAGCCTCAACATCAACAACGAGAGGACCACATGAGCATCGAGAACGTAGAACGCATCGACGGCGTAGCACAATACGACCTCATCGTCATCGGCTCCGGATCCGGCAACACCCTCATCGGCCCCGAATGGGACGACAAGAAGGTCGCCCTCGTCGACGGCGGTATCTTCGGCGGCACCTGCCTGAACGTTGGCTGCATCCCCACCAAGATGTACGTCTACCCGGCGACTATCGCGCAGAAGACCCGCGAGGTCAAGCACCTGGGCGTCGACGCGCACGTAGACGCCGTGCACTGGGCACGGATTCGTGACCGCATCTTTGCCTCCCGCATCGACCAGATTTCTGCGGGCGGTCGTGACTGGCGCGCCGGCTTGCCCAACGTTGACTTCTACGACCAGTACGCGCGCTTCGTCGGCTCCCACACCGTTGAGCTGACC
>CALGXU010000083.1 GCA_937935205.1 uncultured Rothia sp. | reverse complement strand
TCGTCAGCGCTGGATGTTCCTGGCGGTTCTGCTGACCATTGCCGCCCTGATTCTGAGCGCCTGCGGTGCAAAGATTGAGACTCAGCTTGGCCTTGAGAGCGCCGAGAAGGGTACTCGTACTATGCTGGTTTCCTTCAACATGAAGGACAACAAGGACAAGATTAAGGGCGGCGTTGAAGCCCTTGATGCGTCCGTGCGTAAGCACCTGCCCGAGGGGCTGGAATACGGTGGTATTCAGTCTGAGGGTGACAAGGCGCGTGCGACCTTCACCATCCCCTTCTCCTCTGTGGATGAGTACCGCACCAAGGTTGCTTCTATCCTGAAGGCGGCTGGTTCCAAGACCGAGCCTACCGTCACTATTCTCAATACCGAGCAGGGCCTGGTGCAGGGTATCCAGGTGAAGGAAAACTTCAGCTCGAAGGAGCTGCTGGATTGGCTCCCCGAAGCGCTTGTTGTGGATGGCGTGATTGACTCCTCCAACAAGAACAGTGTGTTCAACAGTAGCGGCAGCGAAACCACTGTGAAGTTTGGCGAGAAGGAAGTGAAGAACTCCGGCGGCTCCACCATCTCCGCGAAGGATGTGCAGGACCGTGGCTTCAAGGTGATGGTTCTTGAGCTTCAGGAAAAGGATGGTGGCTACTCTGCTACTGCCTCCTTCGTGGCGAAGGACATCATGAACTCGGAGACCGCCGCTGCGGTTGACGCATACCTGAATCAGGTCAAGCCTGAGGGCTCCGAGCTGAAGAAGGGTCTGACGTCTTCCCAGGCAACCTATATGGCTCCCTCTGCTTCTACCAGCGCGGCGAAGGAAGAAGTTGGCCGTACCCTGACCTTTAGCGCTTCCTCCCTGGATGACCTGAACACTAAGCTGAAGAAGCTGCTGGGTGCGGGTACCACCGATCTGAGCTACACCCGAGAGGTCAAGGAAGAGTCGAAGACCTTCTATGTGCGCAAGACCATGAAGGGCGTGCTGGACTGCTCGCTGCTGTGCTCTCCGGAAGGCAACGGTCTGGAAGTTATCCTGAAGGACAGCTCCGACCACAGCTACCAGGTTGATAACACCGGTAACTCTGGCTCTTCCTCTTCGAAGAGCGTCCTTCACCTGAGCCGTTACCTTTCACAGCAGGTGACCATGAAGGGTGTGAAGGTGGCTACCTCCCTGGGCCTGGACGGTTCCATTGAGGCACGTTTCCTCTACTCCTTCCCGAGCTCTGACGTAGCTGGTGCAGAAGAGGCTCTGAAGAACGCTTTTGCCGGTGGTAGCAATGACGAGACCGAGGTTCGTCAGGACGGTGAGGCCACCATCGTGAGCGTGAAGGTTCGCGGTAAGGACGAAGCTGAGTTCAACCAGCGACTGAACGAGTACCTGCCCGATTCGAAGGTGACCGTCACCCGTCCCGGTGGCTACCACCCCTTCGGCTCCGACTACACTGTGACCCCGGAGATCAAGCTCTCTTCGAAGCTGGGTAACTACTACGCAGCTCCCTTCGAGTTCACCTTCAATGCGCCGACCTTCTCCTCGCTGGACCAGCAGAAGGTAGATGCCGCGAACACCAGGGCAAGCGGCTCCCATGTGCAGTTCACCGTGAACGGTGGCGAGCTGAGCGTCAAGACCGACCGCGGTGTCAGCAACACCTCCGGTCTGACTGTTCCGGTGTCCGGTCTGAGCATGACCGACGTAATCGTGGATGCGGTTATTGTGGGTCTGCTGCTGCTCATCCTGATTCTGCTCTTCCTGTTCCGCAAGAAGATCGCGGCGGCTCGTGCGAAGGGTCGTGAGCGTCGTGCCGCGTCGGCTGCTGCACTGGGCGCTGCGGCGGGTGTTGCGACTGGTTACGGCGCAACTCAGGCTGACGCACAGAACGGCTACCCGGCACAGGGCGGTTACACTGCTCAGCCCGGTTACCCTGCGCAGAACACCGCCTACACTGTCGGTGATGATTCGCCGACTCAGGTGTTCACCCCGCAACACGGCCTGAACTACGGCGAGAATGAACCGACCAAGGCAATGCCGGCCTATATCCCTCCGACTGAGCAACCGGTTCAGCCCGGTCAGGCAGCTCAGCAGCCTGCACAGCCGAACCAGCCCACTCAACCGGTTCAGCCCGTACAGCCGAACCAGTTCGGTGCTGATGACGGTGACATCCTCCAGTAAGTAGCTCTGCCCTAGAGCCCACCTACTGTAGCGGCTTTAACGGCCCGCTACCTCTCTATGTGGAGGTGGCGGGCCTGCTGTTTAATATCCACCCGGCACGGGCAGCAGAATGCTCGGCTCCTTCGACCCCAGCAGGCTCATGGGGTTGATGTACTCGGCATCTTTGCCGCTGCCGTCCCCGCGGGCGCCTCCCTGGCGTACGCCCCAGTACAGGCACGCGGTGGTGCATCGCCGGTAGGGGCGCTCGCTGTTGCCGCCCGCCGCGCCTGCGACAGTGCCGATGACCTCACCGGCTGCAACGGTGGTGCCGACCGGGAGTGCTTCGTCCATGGGTTCGAAGGTGCTGCGCCGCCCATCCGGATGGGCAATGACCAGTACTTTGCGGTTGACGACCGTACTGCTGAAAACCACTTTTCCCGGTGCCGGTGCGTAGATGCGCCGTTCGTTCTCGGGCATGGCAAGGTCTACGCCGCGGTGCCCGGCGCTCCAGCGTTGGGCAGGCTTCTCAAAGGGGCGGACCACTCGCGGTCTGGATTCGGCGGTGGGGGAGCGGTAGCGTAGTCGGCTTGCGGTGAGTTCAACGGCGCTGGGAGCTGGCGCACTGCTGAGAACTGGTGCACTGCTGGGAGCCTGCGCGCTTGAGGTGGCACCGTCTGTAAAACCAACCCCGCCTGAATAGTCCT
>CALGXU010000082.1 GCA_937935205.1 uncultured Rothia sp. | reverse complement strand
TTGGAGTAATACCTCATGACCGTTGATATTCTGTTCCCCTACTACGGCGACGTCGCCATGATGAAGCAGGCTGTGCTGTCCGTGGTCGGTCAGACCAACCCGGACTGGCGCCTGATTGTTGTCGATGACGGCTACCCGGACGACTCGATTCCCGGCTGGTTCGAGTCGCTGAAGGACGAGCGCATCACCTACATGCGTAATGAAACCAACCTGGGTGCGAACGCGAACTACCGCAAGTGCTTGACCTTCGTGGAGAACGAGCTGGTCACCGTCATGGGTGCTGACGACGTCATGCTCCCCAACTATGTGCAGTGGCTTGTGGATGCGGCAGCTAAGCACCCCGAGGCGTCCATCTTCCAGCCCGGCGTGGTTGTGATTGATGAGAACAACGGTCTGTCGAACACCCTGGTGGAGCAGACTAAGGCGTTCTACCGCCCCAAGGGCGAGGCTGTGCTGAAGGGTGAGGAGCTGGCTACCTCCCTGCTGCGCGGCGCGTGGTTCTACTTCCCGTCCCTGGGCTGGCGTAAGGACGCTATCGTGGGCACCGGCTTCCGTGAGGGCCTGAACGTTATCCAGGATATGGCGCTGATTCTTGATATTACGATGCGCGGCGGCTCCCTGTACTACGATCCGCAGGTTGCGTTCATGTACCGCCGTCACGGTGGTTCTGACTCGTCCTGGCGTGCCTTGGAGGGTACCCGTTTTGAGGAGGAACGCCGCTACTACAACACCATGGTTGAAGAGATGACTGCCTTGGGTTGGACGAAGGCTGCTCGTGTGGCTCGTATTCGTTTCTCTTCGCGTGCTCACGCGCTGACTCTGCTGCCGAAGGCGGCTCTGGCGAAGAAGTGGCAGGGTGTTAAGAACCTTGCCGAGCACGTCGTAAAGTAAAGACTTCAATCTAATAGGTGCGACCAGCAGAGAACGGAGATAGCGTGGAATCATCGGCAGAGTCCCAGCCGAAGAAAATGACTCGTGGTCATTCAATGGCAATTTTGGGATCGTCCGGTTTAGCTGCACTATCTTCTTTGGGAATTACCGTTATTGTGAAACGGTTTCTGGAGGGCGAAAGCCTGACGGAATTCCTGCTCTTCTGGTCGCTTCTTTTTGCCCTCTACGGCGTGGTGGTAGGTATCCAGCAGGAAGCTACCCGCGCCGTGGGTACTGCACGCCGCGATGGTAAAACTGGTGCGCGTATTGCCCCCGTGGGTGCTCTGGTGGGCCTTATTGTGGGCGGTCTGACCTTAGCAACGAGCCCTCTGTGGGCTCCTGCCCAGATTCCCCTGAGCGGGTTTAGCGGTGTGCTTCTCCTGAGTGCTGGTGTGGCTCTCTACGCTATGCACATGACTCTCTACGGTGCGTCTGCTGGTCAGGAAAGCTGGTACCTCTTCGCGAGTGTGTCGGGGTTCGACGCTATTTGGCGTATCGTAGCTATCTGTGCGGTCGGTCTGGTCTCTGCACATCTCATCGGTCTTGAAGCCGCAGCGGTTTCTCCGGTGCTTCTGTGGCTGCTGATGGTGCTTCTGCTTCCAGAAGCTCGGCGAGTTTTTAGCTCTCGTGCGGATGTTTCCTCGGGCCGTCTGCTGTATAACTATACGCTGTCGATGGGGTCGTCCACCGCTAACGCGGTTCTTATGATGGGCTTGCCGCTTCTGCTGAACGTTAGCATCGATTCAAACGACCCGCTACAGCAGGTTATTTTGGCGGTTCTGATTCTGGCGATTTCGATTACGCGCTCGCCGATTATGATTCCTTTGCAGGCTTTTCAGGGTGTGGCGGTGTCTGCTTTCTTGAAGCAGCAGAACCATCCGTTGCGTGCTTTTGCGAAGCCTGCTGGTGCGCTGTTGGGTGTGGGTCTTGTGGGCGCTGCGGCAGCTTACGTGCTGGGGCCGTGGCTGTTTGGTCTGCTTTATCCGCCGAAGCCTTCAGAGGTTGAAGCGTACGCTCAGGTGGTGACTTCTCCGGTGCTTGCACTTCTGGTGTTTGCTTCTGCTTTCCTGGCGCTTCTGGTGTTGTCGGGGTCGCTGGTGATTGCATTGAATATGCACCGTTCGTATGTGGCTGGTTGGGTGCTGGCGGCTGTGGTTGCTTGTGTGGTGGCGGTGTCGCCGTTGCCTCTTCTGACTCGCACTCTTCTTGCCCTGTATGCGGGGCCGATGCTTGGCCTGCTAGTACATGTGGTTGCGATGGTATGGCATGCGCGTTCTGTGTCGAATCGCGGTAACGCTGAGATGGGGAATATTTAATAAATGATGAGGGGTTGAGCAAACGACTAGTTATGCTCAACCCCTCATTTTTTGCTCATGAACTGGTTGGTGCTGGAGGCGTCCGCCCGCTATTACTACTACTTCACACTCTGGGAACTTAGGTTAACCTATGGAAAACAGGCGGTGCGCTCCCTACACTGGAAGGGCACATTGACAGACCGCACGGGCCGCCCACACCGCGGCCCCGCCCCTCCCAACGGGTAAACCACCGAAGGAGCCACCCATGAGCCGACGCACCGACGCGCCCGCCCGATCACCACGACGAGCCGCCCTCGCCAGCTGGATAGGCTCCGCCCTCGAATACTACGACTTCGCCGTCTACGGCACCGCCGCCGCAATCGTACTCAACCGCATCTTCTTCCCCGATGACACCCCCGCCATCGGCATCCTCAAATCCATGGTGGTTGTGGGCGTCGCCTACGTTGTGCGCCCCTTCGGCGCCATGATCGTTGGACCCCTCGGCGACCGCTACGGCCGCCGATTCGTCCTCATGCTCACCCTCTTCCTGATGGGCGCCGCCACCTTTGCGATCGGTTGCCTGCCGACCTACAGCGAGGCGGGCATTATCGCGCCGATTCTGCTGGTTGCCTGCCGTATGCTTCAGGGCCTCTCCGCCGCCGGTGAGCAGGCAAGCTCCATCTCCATCTCCCTAGAGCACGCCAACGAGCATCAGCGCGCCTTCACCACCAGCTGGACCCTGCAGGGCACCCAGTTCGGCTCGCTGCTGGCGACCGCCGTGTTCATTCCCTTCGCCGCCCTGCCGGACGAGCACCTGCTCAGCTGGGGCTGGCGCGTGCCCTTCTGGCTCTCCGCCTTCGTGGTGGTGACCGCCTGGCTGATTCGCCGCACCCTCTCCGAGCCGCCCGCCTACCTGCAGCGCGAAAAGCTCACCGAATCCCCGCTCGTGCTGGTCTTCAAGCACCACAAGCGCGCCGTGCTCACCATCGCCGTATGCGCCATGGTCAACACCGTGAACATGGTCTTCACGACCTTCGCGCTTTCCTTCGCCACCAAGGGTTACGGCCTTGACCGCAGCACCATGCTGTTGGTGCCGGTCGCCTCGAACACTCTTGGTCTGATTGCGATTCCGCTCGCCGCGATGCTCGCCGACCGGATTGGTCGTAAGCCCGTGTTCATTACCGGTGCGGTTGCTTCTTCCCTGGTGATGTTCCCGTACCTCGGCGCGATTGCCGAGGGTAACTGGGTGGGTATCTTCGCCTACGGCGTGCTCATGCACGGTGCGCTCTACTCCATGGCGAACGGCGTGTGGCCCGCCTTCTACGCGGAGATGTTCCCGACCCGCGTGCGCGTGACCGGTCTGGCGCTGGGTACCCAGATTGGCTTCGCAATTTCTGGAGGCGTGGCGCCCGCCGTGGCGACGAGCCTCGCCGGTGCCGACCTGCATAACGCGGTGCTGCCCGCCGTGTTCACGGTCGCCATGTGCGTGCTCGTGGCGTTGGGTGCGCTGACGGCTCGTGAAGGGTACAAGAAGTCCCTTGCGGAACTGGACGTATAGCCCGCACAATATATTCCGTATATAGAATAAATACAGGTGGGGTTGGATAGATAGCTATCCAACCCCACCTGTATTTGGTTCCCTGTGTTTGGTTCTCTAAACCCCCTGCTGTGCCGCAATCAGCGCCTCAAAATGCGCCGCCATGCGCTCGGCATTCGGTTCCAGCCCGGTAAAGAGGCGGAATGCATCCACCGCCTGACCCACCGCCATATAGCCGCCCGTCAGCACCTCGCACCCGGCAGTGCGCGCCGCGCGCACCAGCTGCGTCTCTTGCGGCAGGTAGATGACATCCGCAATCCACAAGCCCTCACGCAACACCCCGGCGCGCAGTGCCTGCTTGCTCAACGGCATACCCGGATGCACGTGCATGCCCACCGGGGTTGCGTTCACCAAACCCTGAGTTTCCAGTAGAGCCTCAATGAGGCGCTCATCGTCGCTCAGCACCTCGATCCGGGTCTGCGGGAAGAGCCCGCCCAGCTGCTCCGCAAGCCCCTGAGCCTTCGCCGCGTCACGCTCGAAGAGACTCAGACGGTGCACCCCCAGGCGGCACAGCGCGTACGCCGTGGCGCTACCGGCACCGCCGGCCCCCAACTGCACCACGTGTTCCATGCGCGCGGAATCCTCCGCCACCTGCGGCAGGCCGCGCTTTAGTCCCGCAATGAACCCCGAGTAGTCCGTGTTGTCGCCGTAGAAGCTGCCGTCCTCGCCAATCACCACGCAATTGACCGCGCCCAGGGCGCGTGCCGCATCCGAAAGCTCGTGCAGGTGCTCCATGACGGACTGCTTGCACGGGTGCGTGATGTTGAAAGCGTTAAAGCCGAGCAGTGCCGCCGCATCCAGCAGCGCCGGTGCGGAGGCACCGTCCAGGTTCAGGGCGTCCAGGTCGACGGGGCGGTACAGGTAGCGCACCCCGTGCGCGTCGGCCTCCGCCTCATGCATGGGAGGGGTTAGGGAGGAGGTGATGCCGTCACCAATGAGGCCCACCAGGAAAGATTCAGTACGCAAACTCATGGTTTCACTGTACGTGTCCGCCCCCTAAGATGCACCTACTTTCTTGAACCTGTACCAAATGCGCGTTGGATTTGGGAAGAAGATAAAAATAATTTCTACCTCCACAAGAGCGATATGTCTGACAGAAACACCTCGAAGGTATAAGCTTGGTATAAGTGCTCGCGCGCCACGGCGCGCACATGAGACCACACAGACACCGTCACAGTGAAGTGATACCGATATTCGGAGGATAGATTGTCAATGACTGACAAGGCTATGGCACACTTCGCTGGCGCCGATGCATGGGTCGAGCAGTATTTCCTGAACAGCCCCGAAGATGAGCGTGAAGAGTTCACCCCGGCAGAGTTAGAGGATTTGGCTCGCACCCACCGTGCGCTGGCTCATATCCGCCTGCCTAAGACCCCTGTCGTTGCCTCACGCAACGACGAGTACAACACCACCCTGTACGTCGCGACCGACGACATGCCGCACATTGTCAGCTCCCTGACTGCATGCCTTGCCGCGCACTTTGGTGGGTTCGTCACCATTCTTCACCCCACATTCCTTGTAGAACGCGGCCCGGACGGTACCCTTCTGAGCCTGCGCGGCACCGGCATGCGCGGCAACCTCGCCAGCGGTGATACCGCAACCCTCGGCGTGCCCTCCCTGAAGCTCAGCGAGAACGCCCCCGCGGGCACCACGGTCGCTATTGAGTCCTGGATTGCGGTTCGCCTGACCCGCTACCTCACTGAGGAGGATCAGCGCCGCTGCGAGAAGGAAGTTGAGCGCGTCCTCGCTGATGTTCGCGCCTGCCACACCGACCTGGACGCCATGGTCACCCGCGTTTTCGACCTGGCGCAGTCCATGTACGATCTGCGCGGCGCCACCCTGGGGCACGGCGAGGAATCCTACGCCGCCAACCCGCGCGGTGTGGAGCCTGCCTCCCGCGTGGAGGTGGCACAGGACTTCCTGCGCTGGCTGACCCGCGGCAACTTCGTGTTCATGGGCGTTAAGGAGCGCGTGCT
>CALGXU010000081.1 GCA_937935205.1 uncultured Rothia sp. | reverse complement strand
AGGAACCCGTAGAAGACACGGAAGAGCCCTCATGACCCCGGGTACCGCAGGCAACCAGCAGAATCGAACCGACAGAGCCCAACGCCACGCTCAGAGCGGTGCGGCGGGTCATGATGCTGTGAAAAGGCGAAGAGTGGTGATGATGCGGGTGCGGTCCCACGGTAGCTCCTGAAGATAACTATTCGTACGTATTGTGTTAGGCGGGGTGGACTAATTCTTGCGCAAAAGAACCTGATCCACCGTATGCTCCGGACCTTTCTGAAGAATAAGGTGGGCGCGAGCGCGGGTGGGCAATATATTTTGTACGAGGTTTGGCTCGTTCACGCTTTTCCAAATACCCGTTGCTACCTCAACGGCCTGCTCATCATTAAGCTCGGCATATCGCTTGAAATAAGACTCGGGATTCGTAAAAGCGGAAGAACGCAAGGCCAGAAAACGGTCGACGTACCAACGCTCAATATCCTCGGTGCGCGCATCCACATAAATGGAAAAATCAAAGAAATCGCTGAGGGTTAGATCGGAGGTTTCCGGGCCCTCCGTGTGTGAAGGCGCCAGGACATTCAGACCCTCGAGGATAAGGACATCCGGTGCCGTGACCTCAATAAGCTCATCGGGGATGATGTCATAGTACAGATGCGAATACTTCGGTGCCGTGACACGCTCAGCGCCCGCCTTGACCTTAGAAACGAACTCCAGCAGGGCTCGACGGTCGTAGGACTCCGGAAAGCCCTTGCGGTGCATGATGCCGCGTCGCTGCAACTCCGCCTTGGGGTATAGAAATCCGTCCGTTGTCACCAGCTGAACGTTCGGGGTGGAGGGCCAGCGGCTCAAAAGCGCTTGTAGGATGCGTGCCGTGGTTGATTTTCCCACGGCGACCGAGCCCGCCACGCCGATAATAAACGGTACCCTGCGCTGGGACAGATGCAGAAAATCATTCGTCATATGGTTCAGGGAAGACGCCGCGGTGACGTAGAGGTTCAGAAGACGTGAAATAGGCAGGTAGATACGCTGAACCTCCTCGAGGTCAACTGTTTCGCCCAGGCCGCGCAGGGACTCAATCTCCTCTGCGCTGAGGGGAACGGAAATCTCATCGGCCAGGTGCGACCAGCGAGAGCGGTCGAGACGCATAAAGCGGTCATCGCCGGAAAAATACGGTGCGGAGCTCATTTATACAAGTGTACGAACTTTGCCTCCACGGGGAAAATACAATCGGATAAAA
>CALGXU010000080.1 GCA_937935205.1 uncultured Rothia sp. | reverse complement strand
ACGACGGGGTGCCGGGTGGGCATAGTTGTGGTTCCACTCTATCGCGTTGGGGGTGTGTGGCGCATCTAGCCCGGTATTTGGGGGGTTGTGAGATTCGGAAGTGGTGCATACGAAAAAATCGAAATGGTTTTTCATGCACTAATTGATGGTTTATTCTTTGAAATACAGGCGCGCACCATGTATACATATGCACCACTGAAGGTATAGACTTATACCTATATTGCCCGGGTCACACAGAACCCCCGGCTGACACAGAAAAGATTTTCCACCATGTCTCACACCATCACAGGTGCCGAACCTAAGGAAACCAAGACCTTCTTCGGCCACCCGCGCATGCTCGCGAACCTGTTCACCGTAGAAATGTGGGAGCGCTTCTCCTTCTACGGCATGCAGGGCATCATGATCTACTACCTGTACTACACCGCCGACAAGGGCGGCCTGGGCCTCGACCAGACCCTCGCCACCGGCGTAATCGGCGCGTACGGTGCAGTCGTTTACCTCATGGCAATCCTCGGCGGTATCCTCGGTGACCGCCTCCTCGGCCCCGAGCGCACCCTCTTCTACTCCGCTATCGGCATTATGGCGGGTCACATCTCCCTCTCCCTCATCCCCGGCATTCCGGGTGTGGTGATTGGTCTGCTGCTGGTCGCTATCGGTTCCGGTGGCCTGAAGAGTAACGCCTCCGTGCTCGTCGGCTCCCTCTACTCGGACAACGACCACCGCCGCGACGCAGGCTTCACCATCTTCTACATCGGTGTGAACACCGGCGCACTGATTGGCCCGATCCTGACCGGTTGGGGCTGGCACACCGGCGGTTTCCACCTCGGCTTCGCCCTGGCCGCTGTCGGTATGGCTGCAGGCCTAATCCAGTACTCGCTGACCCGCAAGAACCTGCCCGCCTCCGTACACCACGTGGGCACCCCCTTCACCAGCGCACAGAAGCGCAACTTCTTCCTGGCACTGGTCGGTATCGTAGTCGTTCTCGGTATTCTGATGGCGACCGGCCTGATGACCGCAAGCAACCTCAAGAACTGGGTCATGGGCTTCATCTTCATCGGTGCTATCGCCCTGTTCGTACAGATGCTGACCGCTAAGGATGTCACCGCTGATGAGCGTTCCCGCGTCACCGCGTTCATCCCCCTGTGGATTGCAAACGCCGTGTTCTGGGCACTGTACCAGCAGCAGTTCACCGTGATGGCAGTGTACTCGGATGAGCGTCTTAACTGGCACATTCTGGGTATGGATCTGAGCCCGAACCTGGTCAACTCCATCAACCCGATCTTCATCATTATCTTCGGCATGATGTTCTCCGCCCTGTGGACCAAGTGGGGTGAGCGTCAGCCGGTGACCACCGTGAAGTTCTCCGCAGCGCTGATTATTATTGGCCTTGCGTTCTGGATTTTCCTCGCTCAGGCGGGCGTTCAGAGCGTGAACGTCGGCTGGATTGTGCTGATCCTGTTCGTCTGCACCATCGCTGAGCTGATTATTTCCCCGGTGGGTATTTCGCTGGCGACCAAGCTCGCACCGAAGGCGCACCGCGTGAACATGATGGCGCTGTACTTCACCTCCGTGGCAATGGGTACCGTGCTGTCGGGTTGGCTGGCTCAGTTCTACAGCATGGAAACTGAGGTTCCCTACTTCACGTGGATGGGTATTATCACCATCGCGACCGGTGTGCTGCTGTTCCTGGTGCACAAGCCGGTCCAGAAGATGATGCGCGGCGTTAAGTAACCGCAAAGGTGTTGCCTGCACTGCTGACTCGCTGTTTTGGGCGACGTGAGCGTGTAGGCGGGCGCATATAGGCTAGAGGCCCCGAATCCTTGAATTACCAAGGGTTCGGGGCCCTTGCTGTACGCTCCGGCAGTTCGGGGCGTTTTCCTTAATGAGACAATCCGCGCGGATTTTCTTATTAAGCGCCTTAATAAGAAAATCGAAGTGTATTGTCTTATTAAGACCTGCTTAAGACCCCCAAAAAAGCACAACCAGCAAGACGACACCCAGTAGGAGGAACCATGCCCTCAGCCATCACCTGGCCCGCCCTCGAATGGGAGCCGCAAAACCCCTGGGTCCACCGGGACGCCCTCGCCTCCCGACGCGCAACGCGCCGCAACTCCGGCACCTTCTCCAGCGCCGTGCCCGCCTCCATTGCCGCACTCAACGTCGAACTCAGCCCCGCACTGCGAGCGCGCCTCCAAGAGAACGCCACCGCAATGACCCGCTTCGATGAGCGGCTCCACCACATCGGCGGCATCCCCTTCTCCGCGGTTCTTCTGCGCGGCGAATCCGCCTCCAGCTCGCAGATTGAAAACCTCACCGTTAGCGCGCGCAGGCTCTCACTGGCTGTCCTGGGTGCAAGCGGGTCGAAGGTCGGCGTTAACGCCGAGCTGGTGGCACGCAACGTTCACGCCATGCGTGCAGCCCTGAACACCGCAGAAAACATTAGCGTCGATAACATCCTCGCGATGCACCGCGAACTGACCCGCGGCCTGCAGCAGGATTCCGGCGTGCTCCGCACCCAGTGGGTGTGGATTAAGGGCGATTCGCCGGTAACCGCCGACTATGTGGCACCGCATCACGAGAGGGTTCCCGCCGCCCTCGAAGACCTTGTAGCCTTCATGAATCGCCGCGATATTGACCCCCTCGCGCAGGCGGCTATCGCGCACGCCCAATTTGAAACGATCCATCCCTTCACCGACGGCAACGGCCGAACCGGGCGAGCCCTCATCTCCGCGCTCCTGCTCGCCCGAGGCGTCACCCGCCACGTGATTCTGCCCGTCTCCTCCGGGCTACTGCACGATACCGAAGGGTACATTCAGGCGCTCACCGACTACCGGGCAGGCGATGCCGAACCCATCATCGAGCTCTTCATCGACGCCGCACAGAAGGCAATCACCAACGCAGAAATCCTGGCGCAAGACATTGAGAATCTACAACAGCAGATACTAGCCACTACCCAGCGTAAAACCCCTCTCCTGCGTTCCCTCACCGACCTGTGTTGCACCGAGCCCGCCTTCACCGCACACATGGTGGAGGAGCACACGCAGGGGTCCCGAGCTAGTGTGTATCGCCTCCTCAACCGCATGGTGGAGTTGCAGATTCTGCGTGAAGAACGCGTCAAAATTCAGGGGCAAAAAGTATGGACTGTCCCCGCCCTCAACCGTGCCCTCGATGACTTTGCGGCACGCGCAGGACGGCGCGGATAGATGCGCCTGCGGGTCCGATAACCCGCACGAAAATTCTGCGGTCGTAGGCAGGTTCCAATGCACCGAACTGTGACGATTTATGTCTCCGCGTGAACACACATGACGAAACACAGGGTCAAAAAGGACGCATTAAGCCACGAACAGAAATCTATTAGACAGTCTTCAACCACAGGTCTAAGGTGAATTCAGAACGAGCCGGAAAACCCCTTCCGACACGACCCACCAACCCTTAGCCGAGGAGAAAAACATGGCACTTTATCTGGTAGAACTGACCCCCGCACAGCCGTCCAAGGACGAAGCAACCGCACTCATCGAAACCGTCAACTCGTCCCTGACCAACGGCGCCGAGCTCATCGAAACCCAGGTCTCCGCAGACCACAAGATCGTCTTCGTCATCGTCGAATCCGAGAACACCGCATTCGGCCCCGACCTCGCCGCAGCAATCGGTGAGCGCGCATCCGTCGCAGGCCCCGACGCAGTCCGCCTGGTCGGCGCAGAGCTCGAAGACATCAAGAAGCTCAAGAAGGACGCAGACTACCTGGTTGAGTGGGACATCCCCGCAGAAATCACCATGGAACAGTACCTGACCCGCAAGAAGGCAAACGCCCCCAAGTACGCTGAAGTACCCGAGGTTTCCTTCCTGCGCACCTACGTTCGCGAAGACACCGCAAAGTGCCTCTGCTTCTACGACGCACCCGACGAAGAAGCTGTTGTTCGCGCCCGTAAGGCCGTCAGCACCCCCATCGACCGACTGTTCAAGCTGCACGCATAGACGCGATGCTCCCCGCTTAGGAGAAACCCCATGTCTGAGTTCACCCTCGAACCCCTCTACGACTACCCCCAGCGCGAGCAGGTGCTCGCCCTCGCCCGAACCCACGCAGATGCTGTTGACCGCGGCGAGCGTTCCCCCTTCGAAAACCTGCGCGAAATCGCTAAGGACGGCCTGATTACCCTGGGTCGCGACGGCGGTTCCCTGGTCCCCCAGGTTTCGGTGGCTTTCGACCTCGCTACCGAGGACGCCTCCACCGCGTTCTCCCTGTGGGCTCACCGCTCCACCATCGCGTTCTTTGACGCGACGGGTCGCGAACTGCCCGCCGGTCTGGCGGACGCAACCGTCAGCGGCACCACCGCTATGGCGGCAGCGTACAAGGAAGCTTCGGGCCTGGCACCGATCAAGGTGGAGGGCACCCTCGTTGAGGGCGGTCTGAAGCTGAACGGTTCTGTGTCGTGGGCGTCGAACCTGTACCCGGGCGGCGTGATCGTTCTTCCGGTGGCTGTTCAGAACGCCCCCGAGGGTCACCCGGACCGCTACATCGTGACGGTCCGCCAGGACGTTGAGGGCCTGAGCGTTACCTACCACCGCAACCTGCTGGCGCTGAACGGTACCGAGTCCGGCACCCTGAAGTTCGAGGACGTTTTCGTTCCGAGCGAGGACATTCTCAGCGACAACATTGAGGCGTTCCTGCGCGATGTGACCGCACCGTTCCTGCTGGTTCAGTCCTCGTTCTGCCTGGGTCTTGCCGCCGGTGCTCTGCAGGAAGCTGCTAAGCACCTGGACGTGTCGAAGGGCATCTTCCGCCCCGAATTCCCGCTGATCCTGGAGGAGTACCAGAGCCTGCGTGAGGAACTGGTTCGCCTGGCCTCTGAGCCGGAGCGTGCTGAGCGTCGTGACCTGCTGAGCCTGCGCCTGGGCGTTTCGCACTTTGCAACCATTGCTACTCACTTTGAGCTGCAGGTTGTTGGAGGCGCCGGTTACGTGGCTGAGTCCCCGACTGCTCGTCGTGTGCGTGAGGCGACGTTCCTGCCGGTTCAGTCCCCGACTGAGGGTCACCTGCGCTACGAGCTGGCACGTTACGATCACCTGGATAACCTGCGTGACGCTCTCTAAGCTCATGAGCTGCGTATAGCGAGTGTTTTTATTCGCTCTTTGCATCAATACCCCGTATATGCCTTGAATTGCATATACGGGGTATTGATGCATTCTGGGCTATA
>CALGXU010000079.1 GCA_937935205.1 uncultured Rothia sp. | reverse complement strand
AACTACATGTCCTCGCATGCCGAGTAGTCCCTGCACTACCAGACCACCCCCACCCACATCAGCACCCAGCGCAAGCCCTACTACTCCTTCGTGGCGCTGTCGGTGCTGCTGGACTACATCGTGCGCCGCTACATCGAGTACGTTGAACATGAGCGCCGCGAAACCCTGCAGGATCAGGTGGACGACGCTCTCAACAGCGGGGGCGAAATCGACGCCTGACAAGGCGTGACTGTGCCCACCTGCTCCTTCACTCGCTCCTCCTGAACCCGACCGAATCCGCCTGAGACCATCTGAAAGAGACACCCTGTGACCGCAATTTTCGCGCTCATCGAAAACACCGACAAGATGCGTAAGTACCTGTTCTGGTACCTCATGATCATCCCCGCGCTGCTGCTGCTGTGGATTGCCCTGGGCGCAGCGAACTCCCAGATGGACTTCCAAGCAGCCCTGAAGATCCCCTTCTTCACCGTGGCATTCCTGAACGCCTGCCTCAGTCTGCTGCTGGGCGGCACCCTCAAGCTCGCAGGTGCAGAGAACGAACGCACCGAACGCGCCTACGCCCTGTACCTGACCATTCTGCTGGTCATTATCGGTAACCTGCCCGGCGCAATCCTGAGCTTCTTCCTCTTCCGCTCCCTGCGCTTCGGCAACCTGGAAGGCGAACTGGCGCCCAAGTACCGTTGGGCGCTTCTGCCTGCCCTGGTCTTCTACGTATTGGTGACCGTAGTGCTGCTTGCCGTCAATATCGCAATGTGGTCGAAGTAAGCGCAGTAATCACACAGGCGTACGCTGATACCCGCCCCGCTTGAGGCACACCGGGCAGAGGACCCCGGAAGAACCACCATCTTCGGTGTGTACGTGCAAACGTACACCGCACTGACCCACAAGGACACTCACGACGTGAACCAGATTCCCGAGCCTACCGACGCGCAGCACGCACCCGGCACTCCGGCTGATATTGCTCAGCCCGCCGCAGCCGCCGCGACCTCAGCAGAGGAAACCCACGAAGTAGCCGACGAAATCAACATCGCTGAGCTGCCCGCACACCTGAACCCCGCCCACGAGGACTTCGATCCCTCGGCGGGGCTTGAGCGTTGGGCAGAACAGATGGACGTCTACACCGGTCCCGACGCGATGCTCGACTTCAACCAGGTCGACTACGTGCACATCGACCTGTCCGAGGCTAACCCCTCCGGCCTGGCCCAGCTACTCGCCGGACGCAAAACCCGCCTCTCCACGATTCTGCGCGACAAGTCGCAGCTGGAGGCGGGCATGCGCTCCGCCCGCACCCTGCGCACCAAGATTTACGAACTCGCCACCGACCACGGCCTGGACTCCGGCTATTTCGTGGCGGGTACCGCCTCCTGGCTTTCGCACGACACCCGTGAGGATGCCGCCGCCTACGAGAAGCGCTTCATCGCGCCGATTCTCATGGCGCCGCTGAGCATCACCCCGCACCCGAAGGATGACGACTTCGAGCTGCGCCTCGCAGGTTCCGCACGCCTGAACCCGGCGATGGTCCGACAGATCAAGCAGGAATACGGCATCGACCTGGGCACCATGGATGTGGCGCAGCTGGCAAACTCTATGTCCCGCCTGGACCCCGAGCCGGTTATTGAGCGTATGCGCGCCTCCGCCGGTCGTATTCCGGGTATGACCATTGAGTCGAAGTACTTCATCTCGACCTTTGCTGACCTGAAGGAAAGCCTGGGCGAGCTGCCGCACACCGCCATCACCCCGCTGGTTCGTGACCTAGCGGCGTTGAAGGTGCCCGGCGTGAAGCCGCGCGAGCTCAACGCCCACAACCTGCAGCAGCCCCTGGATCAGCGTGACCCGGCGGAGGAAATGCTCCTGCTGGATGCGGACGCGAATGCCCAGGAGATTATCGACACCGCGGTCAGCGGGTTCTCCTTCACGATTACTGCGGCGCCCGGCACCGAGCCGTTGCGTACCGCCGTGAACATTGCTTCCGCCCTGATGGGTCGCGGCAAGTCCGTGCTCGTGGTGGGTGAGAAGCGCTCCACCCTGGCTGAGTTCTCGGCGCTGCTCAAGCGCACCGGCATTGAGAGCCTGCGCTACGACCTGCTTGCCGAGCATGATGCGGAGGCTCAGCGCGCCGAGTTCATTCGCGCAATCGTGCGTAATGAGGGCGCTGAAGAGCCAAACTCCGAGGACCTGAATGAAGAGCTCGTGGCAACCCGTGCCGCGCTGCTCGACCACACTCGTGCCCTGCTGAACAAGGATGCAAACTGGCAGATTTCTGTCTACTCGGCGCTGCAGCGTCTGGCTGAGCTGACCGCCTCCGAGGATGGCCCGGCAACCCGCGTGCGCTTTGACCGTCCTATGCTCGATGCGCTCATGGAGCGTGAGCAGGTGCGTGCCGAGCTGGTGCGTCTGGGCGAGATTGATGGTTTTGCGGCGGCTTCGCGTACCTCCCCGTGGTACCGTGCCCGCCTGGTCAATGACGAGGAGGCCGCTGAGGCGTACGCCCTGGTCATTACCCTCAAGTCCTCCCTGCTGAACCTGCGTGAGGCAATGAACCGCACCAGCGCCATGCTGGGTCTGCGCCCGGGTCGTACCATCGCTGAGTGGGAGTCGCAGTTGGCGATTCTGATGCGCATCCGCGAGACGCTCAAGCGTTTCCGCGCTGATGTCTATGACCGCCCGGTGACCGATCTGATTGCTGCGACTGCTTCGGGTGCGTGGCGCCGCGAGAACGGCATCGAGATGAGCAGTATGCAGCGTTCCCGTCTGCGCCGCGCGGCGAAGGAGTACATCCTGCCCGGCGTGAATATCGGTGACCTGCACGAGCAGCTGAAGGTGGTTCAGGCGGAGCGTGCCGAGTGGATTCGCCACATTGAGGCGCCCCGTACCCCGCAGATCCCGGAGAACCTGGATCAGCTGGCAGCCGCCCTGAACTCCCTGGTTTCTGAGCTGGCGGGCCTGGGCATTGTCCTGGCGGACACTGTCGAGGGCATCGATTTTGTGCGCACCGACCTGGATGTGCTGGATGCCCGCCTGGACGCCCTCATGGCGGACCGCGTGCTGCTGATGACCCTGCCGGAGCGTGACGCCCTGACCCAGAAGCTGCGTGAGCGCGGCCTGTCGGAACTACTCGATGACCTGTACGCACGTCAGGTTCCGACCGAGGTTGTTGCCGCTGAGCTGGAGCTTGCCTGGTGGCAGTCTGCCCTGGAGTTCTTGCTGCAGCATCACGAAGGTAAGCTGCTGGACGGTGACCGTCTGCGCGATACGGAGTCCCGTTTCCGCCGTGCCGACTACGCCCACATGACCAGCGCCCCGGCGCGTCTGCTGGCGAAGATGGCCCGCGTGTGGACTGAACGTATTGAGTCTGAGCACGACCAGGCGGCGTACCTGAAGAGTCAGCTGCGCGGCTACGAGTTTGTGCTCGACGAGCTGCTGACTCACGCCCCGGTCATGGCGCGTACCCTGCTGCCGCTGTGGACTGCGAGCCCGTTCGCCCTGGCGCGTAAGGTTCCCTCCTCCATGCGTTTTGATACGGTGCTTCTGCTGGACTCCGAGTCGACCCCGCTGGCGGCGAACCTGCCGGCGATTACCCGCGCCGACCAGGTGATTGCCCTGGGCGACCCGCATTCGGGTTACCCCTCGCCGTTCATCGTGTCTGCGCCGACTTTCGGTGCACCCGAGCCGACCGACGAGCAGCTGGACAGCACCTTCGACGTGCTCGCTACCGTACTGCCCAACCGCACCCTGGCGATGCTGCACCGCAGCATGGACCCGGTGATTCTCGACTACCTGAACCGTGAGTTCTACGGCTCGCAGCTACATGCGGCACCGGTGAGCCGCGCCTCCGCTCAGCCTGCCGGTTCGCTGACCGTTGAGTACATTGATACTCGCGGTAAGGTCAGCGATAACGCGAACCTGGATTCGCCCGGTGTTGAGGTGGAGCGCGTCACGAACCTGGTGCTGGAGCATGCCTACCGCACCCCGGACCGTTCGCTGGCGGTGGTGACGGCTAGCCCGAAGCACGCTCAGCGTGTGGCTGAGTCGGTGCGTCACGCCCTGAGCCTGTACCCGCAGCTGGCGCCGTTCTTCGCCGCCGGTGAGGAGTCTTTCCGCGTGGTCGACCTGACCCGCGCCGAGACCCTTGAGCGCGATACCGTGATTTTCTCCCTGGGTGTGGGCCGTGCTCGTCTGGGGCAGGCGTCGTACGATTTGGGTCAGCTGTCTGCTGAGCATGGCCGTCAGGGCTTTGTTGTGGCGTTGACTCGTGCACGCCGTGCCCTGCGTATTGTCTCGTGTATCGACCCGTCGGAGCTGGATCCGCAGAAGCTGCACCATGGCGCGGTGGATTTCTATCACCTGCTGCGTGAGCATGCGGAACGTCAGGCGCGTGAAGAGGTGGAGGCGAAGGCACAGCGCGTGCCGGAGACCCTGCCGCGTAACGCGTTCTTGGCAGCCGACGATGCGGACACCCCGGATTTGGGCGACTGGCTACTGAACGATTTGGTGGTGCGCCTGCAGGCGTGCGGTGTGCGTGTGACTCGCGGTGAGGGCGATATCGCTCTGATCGCCCACGCCCCGGAGAAGCTGGCGGCTGAGCCGGTGCCTGCGCTGGGCGTGGCTCCCGTGGTTTCGTCGAACCCGAGCGTGCCGGGGGCTATGCCGCTGGTGGCGTGCTCTGATGGCGAGCAGAATTACGCGCGTGCTTCGGTGCGTGAGCGTACCCGTCTGCTGCCGGAGCGTCTGAGTCGCACGGGCTGGAACTACATTACGCTGGGCACCCTGGAGGTGTTCGCTGACCCGGACGCTGTGGTGGCGCGCGTGCTGCACTACCTGGATATGGATGAGGGCGCTGAGGTCCGTGGCTAGTTATTCGTCGACGCCGAAGCCTCGCCGTGGTCACCGTCGTGTGAGCGGCGGCGGCTCGGTGAGCGGGGCTGAGCCTCTGCTGGTGGGTGTGACGACGCCTCCGGTGGTGGCTTCGGGTACCTCGTCTGCTGCGGGGGCTTCCGTGAAGAAAGCTGATGCCCAGAAGCAGAACCCCCAGAAGACGGGTTCTCAGAAGGCGGCTATTTCCGCGCAGTCGCTGACCCCGGAGGAGCGTGAGCGTCTGGAATGGATGCGTCAGCAGCGTCCTCCGCACTGGGGCAACAATATCGTGTAGCGCATCCGAGTTGGGAATGCTTCTTAAACGCCGAGGGGCGGGGCAA
>CALGXU010000078.1 GCA_937935205.1 uncultured Rothia sp. | reverse complement strand
ACAACAGCCAGAGCCGGGTCAGCCGCAGCCTCACCACAGACGCTCACGTACTTCTTCTTACCCGCGGTGACCGATGCACGCTGAGCACCCTCAACGGTCATCTTGATCATCTTCAGCACTGCAGGCTGCCAGGGGTTGTTCAGGTGCGCCAGGTCGCCCAGCAGACGGTCAGCCGCCATGGTGTACTGGGTCAGGTCGTTGGTGCCGATGGACACGAAGTCGACCTCGCCCAAGATAGCCTCAGCGTTCATCACAGCTGCGGGGGTCTCAACCATCACACCGTGAACGGGCAGGCCAATCTCCTTGAGCATGTTCGCGAAGTTGCGTGCCTCGGAGGTGGTCGAAATCATCGGAGCCATCACCCAGATGTCAGCGTCGGAGTTCTCCGAAGCGGCCTTAATAGCCTCCAGCTGGCGGGTCAGAACGCCCGGAACGGTCCAGTCGGTACGGAAACCGCGAACACCCAGTGCGGGGTTCTCTTCGGGGTTCACGTTCAGGAACGGCAGGGGCTTGTCAGCGCCAGCGTCCAGGGTACGAACCACGATGTGCTTGCCGGGGAATGCGTCAAACACGGACTTGTAGGTCTTAGCCTGAGTCTCGATGGAAGGCTCAGCGTCGTGGCCCAGGAAGCCGAACTCGGTGCGGAGCAGGCCAACACCCTCAGCCTTCAGGCTTGCAGCCTTCTCAGCGGACTTACCGTCACCAACGTTTGCGTACAGCTCAACGCGGGTGCCGTCAGCCAGCACACCCTTGCCGTCGAAGTCAGCGACAGGCTTGCGGTTTGCGTACTTGATAGCTGCCTCGCGGTCAGCGTCGGTGGGCTCGGTGTCAACGATGCCTTCGTTGGAGTCCACGTACACGACGGTGCCGTCAGCAATATCGGTCACGCCCTTAGCCGCCACAATAGCGGGCAGGCCCAGGCCGCGAGCCAGAATAGCGGTGTGCGCCTGGGGGCCACCATCGGAGGTAATCAGGGCGATAACCTTCTCGGGGTCCAGGGTTGCGGTGTCGGCCGGTGCCAGGTCAATAGCAGCCAGGATGAACGGCTCGTCAGAAACGGGGATGCCGGGAGCCTGCTGGCCGGTCAGCTCAGCAACGATGCGGGCACGCACGTCGTGGATGTCGGTAACGCGCTCAGCCATGTAGCCGCCCAGGGCAGCCATCTGGTCTGCGAAGGAGGTCGCAGCCTCCCAGATTGCGCGCTCGGGAGCCATCTCCTGAGTCTCAACCAGCTTGATAGCACTCTTGATGAGTGCACGGTCGGTAGCCATCTGAGAAGTGGACTTCAGAACAGCCTTACCGTCACGGCTTGCGTTCTCTGCGCGAGCCAGCAGGTCTTCCTTGACGCGGACCGATGCGTCCTTAATGCGCTGTGCTGCAGCCTCAGCGGTCTCGCCGCTCAGACGCAGACCGTCCTTGGGTTCCTCGATGGGCTTAGGCATCTGAAGAACGGGGCCAATAACGCGGCCGGCGTATACGCCGACGCCCTTGTAGGTAGTCATAGAGTTCATGTCCTATCTGTGGTTTGTCTACAGTGTAACGTGTTTTTTCACGCTCACGCCTGCAAACAGACGATCAAATGAAGGTGAGGTTATACGGCCTTTATGCGGATGCCTTAGAACGGGCACCCAGGGACTTCAGCACCACGTACAGCAGCGCCGAAACAACGGTACCGGCAACAACAGCCACCAGGAACATCAGCGGGTTCTGCGCCAGACCAATAATCCAAATACCACCGTGCGGAGCCGGAGAAGCCACGTGCGCACCCATCGAGATTGCACCGGCGATAGCGCCACCAACAATGGTCGAAGGAATCACACGAGCCGGATCAGCCGAAGCGAAGGGAATAGCGCCCTCAGAGATGAAGGATGCACCCAGCAGCCACGCAGCCTTACCGTTCTCACGCTCGTTCTCGTTGAACAGCTTGGGGCGCAGGGTGGTTGCCAGCGCCATAGCCAGCGGCGGAACCATACCGGAGATAATGACGGCAGCCATGATTTCCTGGTTCACGGTCGCACCCGAGGACAGACCAGCGGTTGCGAAGAGGTAAGCAGCCTTGTTGATGGGGCCGCCCAGGTCAGAAGCCATCATGGCGCCCAGGATCAGACCCAGCAGCAGAGCGGAGCCGCCAGACATGGAGGTCAGCCAATCCTGTAGGGTGGTCATAACCCAAGCCAGGGGCGCACCGAGCAGCAGGTACATCACCAGGCCGGCAACCAGAGAAGTCACCAGCGGGGTGACGACCACGGGCATCATCGAGCCAAGCCAGCGGGGCAGCTTCAGGGTGCCCAGAGCATACGCAATCAGACCGGCGAGAATACCGCCAACAATACCGCCGAGGAAGCCCGCGTTCACGGCAAGAGCCACCGAACCGGCGATAAAGCCCGGAGCGATACCGGGACGCTGAGCCAAACCGTACGCAATGTACGCGGCAAGAGCCGGAACCATCAGACTCAGGCCGAAACCACCGATGGTCTGCAGAACAGCACCCAGGTACAGGGTCCAGTGCACGTCACCGAGGTTGAACAGGGTTGCCGAGTCGAGAATCGCCTTGGTGTTCACATCGCCAAGGTTCGGCATCGTAATTGCCTCGAAAACGAAGCCCAGGGCGACCAGAATACCGCCGGCAGCAACGAACGGAATCATGTAGGAGATACCGGTCATCACGGCCTTGTAGATGCGCGAGCCCCAAGCGCCTTCGGTAGCGCCTGCGCTGTCCTCACCGCTGGATGCGGCAGCGGCAACGCGTGCACCGTTGGGGTTCTCAGCCTCAGCCAGAGCCTCCGCGATCATTTCCTTAGGCTCGTCAATACCGCGCTTGACGGGAGACTCAACAAAGGGCTTACCTGCGAAGCGGTTACGCTCACGCACGTTCACGGACACCGCGAAAATCACGGCGTCTGCGGCATCAATATCAGCCTGGGTCAGCTTCTCATTACCCGAGGAGCCCTGAGTCTCAACCTTCAGGTCGTAACCGAGCTCTTCAGCAGCGTACTTGAGGGCGTCCGCAGCCATGTAGGTGTGAGCGATACCGGTGGGGCATGCGGTCACAGCAACAATCTTCTTCACCGGAGCCGAAGCAGCGGGGGCTTCCTGAGCGGAGGCGGCAGGTGCAGCGGCGGGCTTAGCCTCTTCCTTCTTCTCGCCCACGCCGAGCGCGCCGTTGACCAGCTCAACGATCTCTTCAGCCGAGGAGGCTTCGCGCAGGGACGCGGTGAAGCTCTTCTTCATCAGGGAGCGTGCCAGGGTGGAGAGTAGCTTCAGGTGAGCCTGGTCAGCGCCATCGGGTGCAGCGATGAAGAAAATCAGGTCGGCGGGGCCGTCCTTTGCGCCGAAGGAAACTGCCGGGTTGGGGCGTGCCATTGCCAGGGTCGGCTCGGTGACGGCGGCGCTACGGCAGTGCGGAATCGCAATACCGCCGGGGATACCGGTGTCGGTCTTGGATTCACGTGCCTCGGCAGCCGCGTAGAGCTGCTCGAAGTCGGTAGCGCGTCCGGCATTTACGACTGCCTGGGCGAGCTTGGCAATTACGTCGAATCGGGTCTCACCGAGATTCTCGTCCAACAGGACGAGATCTGCGGTAATCAGATCAGACATATTCCCTCCTCGGGTATGTGTTGGGGCGGGGATTCGCTCAGCGGTGCCGAGTTTCTCCCCTACATGAGTTCAAAGTGTGTGCACTGTGTGTGTTGTGTTCGTATATGCGTGCGGCCGCTTAGGTAGCGCCCCAGCTTATATTCCCTTCTGAGAATAAAAGCTGGAGGTGCGAAAACAGCCCAATTAGAGCTTTAGAGCTGCAGCTGACGAACAGTGACCTTCTCAGGAGTGGTCTGCTCCAACGAAGGCATGCGGGTACCGGGCAGAGCAGCAGCCGCCGAACCGTGAGCTACCGCCTGAACCAGGCAACCGGGGGCATCCTCACCACGAGTGTGAGCAATCAAGAAACCGGACAGCGACGAGTCACCGGCACCCACAGTGCTACGAACCTGAATCGGCTCGTGCACAGCGTGCCAGATACCCTGCTCAGTGACCAGCACTGCGCCGCCGCCGCCGAGGGTGGCAAGCACGTACTCGATGCCGTCGCCGAGCAGCTTCTGGGCGGTGCGGGCGGTCAGCTCGGGGCTAGCCTCCAGCTCCTCCCAGTTATCGCTACCGGTCAGCTGAGCCAGCTCCTCCGAGTTGGGCTTAATCAGGGTGGGCTTGTGCTCACCGGCGACGGTAGCAATCAGCGGTGCCTCAGAGGTATCGATAGCGATCTTGCCCGCGTAGCCGGAGGCGCGCAGTGCCGCCACCAGCTCGGAATAGTAGGTCGGCTCCAGGCCCGGAGGCAGCGAACCAGCCAGAACCACCCAGTCGGCGCCCTTGGAACGCTCAACCACCAGCGCATCCAGCTTCTGACGCAGTTCAGCGTCAAAAACGGTGCCGGGGGCGTTCAGCTTGGTGGTGGTGCCATCCGGATCAACCACGGTGATGTTGGAGCGAATCGGCTCACCGGTGGGCAGGTTAGCAAACTCAACGTCCACAGCCTGCAGTGCGGTCAGCACCGGGTCGGTGGCTTCACCGGGCACAATGGCGAGGGTCGGCACACCGGAAACCTGCAGAGCGCGGGAAATATTCACGCCCTTGCCACCGGGATCCTGTACAGCACCAACAGCACGCTGCACGGCACCGTGAGCCAGGGGTGCACCGAGTTCAATGGTGCGGTCCAGGCTGGGGTTAGCGGTCAAAGTAATAATCATTAGGCAATCACAATCTCAACATTTGCGGCCTCGAGTGCCTGACGGAGGGCACCTTCGGGCTCGCGATCAGTAATGAGGGTGTCAATATCCTCAAATCCAGCGAAGCGGACCAGGGATTCCTGACCGAACTTCGCGGAGTCACAGAGCAAGACCACGCGGCGGGCTGCCTTGCAAATTGCGGTCTTAACGATGGCTTCGTTCATGCCGGGGGTGGAGATGCCGAAGTGGGCTTCAATGCCGTTGGCACCGATGAAAGCAATATCGGGGCGCATGGTGCCGAAGTGCTCTGCGGCGCGTGCACCAACAGCAGCCCAGGTCATCTTGCGCAGCTGGCCGCCAACCAGTTCAAGGGTGACACCCTCAGCTTCGGCGAGCTTGACTGCAATGTGCAGTGCGTGGGTGATGATGATGCGGTCGTTGCCGGTCTTGAGGCTGAAGTTCTCGGCGCCGAT
>CALGXU010000077.1 GCA_937935205.1 uncultured Rothia sp. | reverse complement strand
CGTGTTGTTATGCCTTAAGTATGACAGAAAGAAAAAACCCGAACAAACATCAACCTTTATATGTCCTTATATGCAAAAATTAAAAAGCTGCCCCGCCCTACCCCCTGGAGGGGGAAGGGCGGGGGTGAGATTTCCTAGCCTCGAAGCTTCTCAAGGTAGGTGATGAAATCTCGAGCCTCAGCGTCATAGCTGAGGTCTACAGCCTTACGGGTCTCAATGTCGATAGCCTCAACGATGAGGGCGTCGGTCGTGTCGCTCTTGCGGCGGATACCCACCGAAAAGAGCAGACCCCCATCAAGCTCGACATTCACATCACACTCACCAAGCGTCTCAGGGTGGTAGATATAGCTACCGTCGGTAGCGGGCTTGTAGCGCTGGATGTACTGGGCAAGGTCGTGAATGCCGCTGAAGTGAAGGCGGGGGGTGATAATGGTCGCCTTGTGAGCGGTAGCGGTGTAGGCGGTCTCCATGGGGTGCCTCCTTAAGGCTGGTAGTATGGCGGGTATTTCCGTGTTGCTATGTCTTAAGTATGGCAGATATAAAAAGGCTAAACAATCCTACATCTCAGTATGTCCCAATCCATATAAATACATCTCACACCCAAAAATAGGGGGACCAACTCGTAAACGAGTCGATCCCCCTATACCCTTGCCGGCAAGCAGCCTTTCAGAATCAGCCCCGGCAGTGAAGACCACAACTGAGCCTATGACTTCTTGGCGCCTTCCGGAACCATATTGGGGTTGATCGTAACAATGATCGAATCCTTCGGCACATGCACCACCAGATCCTCACGGTCTAGGTTCCAGTCCTCGGGCTTCTCATCAGCATGCCTACCGCACTTCTCTGCAGGAACAGGACTGCCGTACCCTCCTTCCCCATCAAAGAACATGTCAGCTATGAAACCCCTAACGTGGCTATCGTTGTGGCACAACTCAGGGTGCTGCTGAATGTCCTCATAGGTGGCCTTACGCGACTTGACGGACTGAATCTCAAGCGTTGCAGCTTCTCCAGCGGCCAGGTCATCACGAAGTCGCACCTCATCACGCGGGATGAGACGGTCGATAATGTCACCATTCTCCGCCCGATAACGGAAGTAAATGTAGGTGACCGGGTGCCCGTCAAAACTTCCCTGAATATAACCCACGCTACCCAAAAAGCCTTCATGAATCTCCCCTTCCAGGCTGCCAGACTGCACCTGTTCCTTAGACAGCTGAAGGCTGAGCAGCTCGTGCGTGCGCGTGGTTTCCTGAGTAGCCGTGCCGCGGGCGGGACCCCCATAGACATCAAGCATGAAAGCCAGCATAAGACTGACCAGTACCGTCAAAGTGAAAAAGAATCTGAGACCTGATCCAGAACTTCCCATAGTGATACCTCATTTCTGCTTAGCAAGTTCTACTATGCCTATATAGTACCTTTATTTTCATATAAAAAAACAGATACATTATCATAATGTCCCATTACCAAATACGCTCACCATGAGTCATTACAGGGCACAAAAAATGCGCCCCTTGCCTCCATAGGCAAAGGGCGCATCCGCAAAAATCTAACTAGTCAGCCACTAGCGAC
>CALGXU010000076.1 GCA_937935205.1 uncultured Rothia sp. | reverse complement strand
CAGTCGCTCCCTAGGGACTTTCCATCACTGTCAAAAAATTCCGTGAATTTATTGCCATCACTAAGAGCGCGTGCAATTGTTGATTTACCCGTGCCATTTCCGCCAAGAATAATGGCACATTGACCAGTCTTACCATCAGGGCGGCTAAATATCGGATATTCTTTTACACCTGCATAGCCTGTATTAATTTCTATTTTTGATACTTTTGTTGCATCAACCATTTGTTCCTCCTAGAACCAATAGATTTCCTACATTGAATAGATACAATAAAATCCCCTTGAGCATCAGTTCATCATAGATATAACTGTCTCAAGGGGATCTTATAACTTCACTGTTACTCAGATATTAATTTATTTAATTATTCCAAGTTTAGACGTTGAAGCGGAACTCCACCACGTCGCCGTCCTGCATGATGTAGTCCTTGCCCTCCATACGGACCTTACCGCGAGCCTTCGCCTCCGCCATGGAGCCAGCCTCGTCCAGATCCTTGAAAGACACAACCTCAGCCTTAATGAAGCCGCGCTCAAAATCAGAGTGAATCACGCCAGCAGCCTGCGGCGCAGTATCACCCTTATAAATAGTCCAGGCGCGAGCCTCCTTCGGGCCAGCAGTCAGGTAAGTCTGCAGACCCAGGGTCGAGAAGCCCACGCGAGCCAGCTGGTCCAGGCCGGACTCATCCTGACCGTTCATCTCCAGCATCTCGCGAGCCTCCTCCTCAGACAGCTCCACCAGATCAGCCTCCAGCTTCGCATCCAAGAACACAGCCTCAGCCGGCGCCACCATGTCACGCAGCTCCTGCTGCTTCTCCTCAGACGCCAGAATGCCCTCATCCGCGTTGAACACGTAAATGAACGGCTTAGCAGTCAGCAGGTTCAGCTCCTTCAGGTGAGCCAGCTCCAGCTTCGCGTCCTTCGCACGAGAAATGATGGTGTCACCATCCTCCAGGATCTTCTGCGCAGCCTTGTAGGTCTCCAGCTGAGCGGCGTCACCCTTCTTAATCTTCACAGCCTTCTCCAGACGCGGAATAGCGTTCTCCAGAGTCTGCAGGTCAGCCAGAATCAGCTCAGTGTTAATGGTCTCCATATCGGAGGCAGGGTCAACCTTGCCGTCCACGTGAATGACGTCCGGGTCATCAAACGCACGCACCACCTGGGCGATAGCGTGCGCCTCACGAATGTTCGCGAGGAACTTGTTACCCAGGCCCTCACCCTCAGAAGCGCCCTTCACAATACCCGCAATATCAACGAACGAAACAGTCGCAGGCAGAATACGCTCCGAACCAAAAATCTCAGCCAGACGGTTCAGGCGCGCATCCGGCAGGTTCACCACGCCCACGTTCGGGTCAATGGTCGCGAACGGGTAGTTAGCCGCCAGCACAGTGTTGCCGGTCAGAGCGTTGAACAGGGTGGACTTGCCCACGTTAGGCAGGCCAACAATGCCGATAGTTAGAGCCACAAGTTTTCCTTCGAATCATGTACCCCGCCACACACTCAGGATGCGCCGCGTACGTGATGCGGCGGGTGCGGGCGGGCACAGGGCGAAAATGGTGCCCGCTTCCAAGCGCGGCACCGTCGGTCTCGGGAAGAAACGGGTGCGGGGCGCCTGCGGGCATAGACACTACCATTCTACCGTGTTCGCGCAGGAGCCGCCCTGGGCATTAGAAATGGGGTTACTGGGCTGGATTGAACCACATGAAATGCAGAACCCTAAAAATTTAGAACACAGAAACTCCTTAAAGTTTCACTTAAAACTTAAAGGTAAATGTAGAGTATTTAATACCTACTGAAAACAGTAGGCACCAACCACACGATATTTGCATCATGGAGAAACAATGACTAGTTTCAAGAAGCTCCTCACCGCCTCCAGCGCGCTCGCTATCGCAGCCGTCGGGCTGAACGCTCCCGCATCCCAGGCAGTCGTACGCGGTAAGAACGCTGATAACCCCGCCGTCGTAAAGATCTGGCTCCAGGGCGAACATGACGGCACCAAAATCTGCACTGGCACCCACGTCGGTAACGGATGGGTGCTTACCGCCGCACACTGTGGCATGCACATGCACCACAAGACCCTCCGTGTCGGATGGGGCGACCCGCGAACCGGTGCATACAACCCCGAACGCGGACAAACCAGTGCCGATGCCCGAACCTACGGCGTAGAAGGCACCGCCGACCGTGCAGAATACCCGGACGACTACCGTGTTGACATGATGCTCATCCACTCCCCCGAGCTCGAAACCGCGCAGGTTCCCGCAATGCCGATTCGTACCGAAGGCACCGCCCAGCAGCTCGTCACCAAAACCTGCACCGCCTACGGCTACGGCGACCAGACCCCCGTACGTCAGAAGCCCCGTAAGGTTGGCGAGCGCCTCAAGTCCGTCTCGGTGCGTATGACCTCCGCAGAGACCGACGGTGCCACGATTGATAGCACCGCTCTGGGTAACCTGCACGGTCGTGGTCTCAACGGTTCCCTGTCTTCTGGTGATTCCGGCGGACCGGTCGTATGTGACGGCGTTCTTTCCGGGGTAATTTCCTCCATCGATAACGCGAGTGGTCAGCTTAATTTCGCGTCCCTCGACGCCGAAGAAGCGGCTTGGATTCAGAACACCGCCAATATCTAAAAGTGGTATCTGGATGTCCCCGTTTTGAGGGTCGTTTTAACAAGAAATACTCGTGCACTTTAGTCAGTGCACGAGTATTTCTTTATTTCAAAGCATCTCTGAAAATCGCGGAATGGATTAGAAAACCGGGCTAGAGCCAGCCGTTCTCCGTGGCGATACGCACCGCATCCTGACGAGTCGACGCACCCGTCTTCGCCATCGCCGCCGACAAATAATTACGCACCGTACCCGCCGACAAAAACAACGCCGCCGCAATCTGCTGAGCCGTACCACCCGACGCCGCCTCACGCAGCACCTGCGCCTCACGCTCCGTCAACGGAGAAGCACCCGTCACCAAAGAATCCGCCGCCAACGACGGATCCACCACACGCAACCCCGCATGCACACGACGAATCGCCTCCGCCAACTGGCGCGCGCCCGTATCCTTCACCACAAAACCACTCGCACCAGCCTCCAGGGCGCGGCGCACATAGCCCGGGCGGCCAAAAGTCGTCACAATCAGCGTGCGCACCGGCTCACCCGACTCACTCACCGCACCCGCATCACGCAGCGCCGCAGCCGCCTCAATACCATCAGCCAGCAAAGTACCGGGCATCTGCACATCCAGCAGCACCACGTCCGGCTTCAACAGGGCGACCGCGCCCAACACCTCATCACCGCTACCGACCTGACCCACAATCTCCAGGTCAACCTCCAGGCCGAGCAGGGCGGCAAGAGCCTCACGGATGAGCTGCTGATCGTCAGCGAGCAGAACACGAATCATGGGAGCCTCCCAGGGCTGAAGACGGTGAAAAAGACGGGGCAGAACATACCGGGTGGAACATACCAGGCGGAACAACCGTAAGAGGTTGTCTACCACCACCATACAGGGGCGGGTAGCTCCCCCGTCTAGGGCGCGGCGCTAAGTTCCACAATCTACAGCACCTACCTACAGCAGTGAGGTGTCACCGTCCATGCTCACACGGATGCGCGTGCCCACCCCACCGGCAGGGTTGGGGTTCTCCGCAAGCCACTGCCCGGGCGCCGCCTCAATCACAACGCTACCGCCGGACGCCGCCACACGCTGAGCCATACCCGTCAGACCGTTACCGCGCGCATCACCCACACCCACGCCGTTATCGAGGATGTCCAGACCCGTTGCGCTCAGACGCACCCGCGCCGCGTCCGCCTCCGAGTGGCGCACCATGTTCGTGACCGCCTCACGCAGAACCCAGGAGAACAGCTTCGCGTTCACGCCAGCCACCGCGAGCGCGCTCTGAGCCTCCGGCAGTTCGGCGCGAATACCGGCGGTCTGCAGGGCACGACCCGCACCCTCAATCTCACCCGAAAAGTCGGGCACACGCAGGCGCGTCACGGTTGAACGAACCTCCGCCAGGGATGCACGAGACAGCTGCGCGATAGCCTCCATCTCGGCGCCGGCGCGGGCGGGGTCGATCTCCAGCAGGCGCTGCGCCAGCTCCGCCTTGAGAGTGATGACGGTTAAGGAGTGGCCCAGCACGTCGTGCACATCGCGGGCGATCTCCTCGCGTTCCTCAGAGAGCGCCAGGGAGGCACGCGCAACATCCGCACGTTCGCCGAGCTCAATCAGGTAGGAGAAGCCCAGCATGCCCACCATCGGTGCACCAATAAAGAGGGAAATGCCGCCGTGCGCGGTGACGTCAAAACCGATGCCCGCCATAAAAATTAGCCAGCAGGCCAGGGCAATCGTCGCCGCTACACCGAAGCGCAGGGGGTACGGGGCGATTGTGCCAAAAACCCAGAACGCCACAAAGTACATGCTGAACGATAGGAACACCACATACGCCGACTCCAGCCGCAGCACCGTCAGGCCAGCTACCGGCAGTGCCATCAGTAGCGTCCAGATGACGCTACGGCGCACCGTGGAGGCGACCGGCACCAGCCACGGCACCGCGTACGCCGAGCAGTTCACCACCGCAAACAGCACCACCAGTGCCACACCGGTCCAGCGCACCGGCGCCAGCTCCGGGGTGGTGAGGAAGCTGTCCAGCGGCATGAGCAGAAACACCAGCCACGGGGCGCTAAAGCCCATCGCAAGCCAGTTCACGTTGCCGCGGCGTTCACGGTGGAGGAAGCGGAAGCGGTGCTTGCCCAGGGTGCGCTTCGCGGCGGAGGGTGCCGCCTCGTTCTCTGCGCGAGTCTGCTGAGTCACTGCGCGAGTCTGGTCAGTGTTTTGCGGGTGGGTGTGGGTTTCGGTCATGGTTCTAGCCTAACGTGCGGGTGCCAGGGGTGCAGATGTCAGGGGGTGCAGGTGCCGCGGGTGCAGATACCACCGGAGCGGCAGTGTTAGCAG
>CALGXU010000075.1 GCA_937935205.1 uncultured Rothia sp. | reverse complement strand
ATCTACTTTGTGCTACGCGCCATGGGTGAGATTCTGCTTTCGAACCCCAAGTACAAGTCCTTCACCGACTTCATCACCGACATCCTTGGCCTGCGCGCCGGCTTCTTCGTTGGCTGGTCGTACTGGTTCTTCTGGGTGGTCACCGGTATTGCGGATGTCATCGCAATCACCGGTTACGTGCAGTACTGGCTACCCGACATGCCCAAGTTCATTCCTGCGCTTGTCGTCATCATTGCGCTACTGCTGCTGAACCTGCCCTCGGTGAAGAACTTCGGCGAAATCGAGTTCTGGTTCGCCGTCATTAAGATCGTCGCCATTGTGCTGCTCATCGTGGTGGGTGCGCTCATGGTCGCCTTCAGCTTCACCAGCCCTGACGGCACCACCGCATCCCTGCGGCACCTGTGGGATCACCCCGGCCCCTCCGGTAGTGGTATCTTCACTCAGGGTGTGACCGGCTTCCTGGGTTCCTTCCAGATTGCTCTCTTCGCATTCGTGGGTGCCGAGCTCGTCGGTACCGCCGTGGCTGAAACTAAGCACCCCGAACGCACCCTGCCCAAGGCTATTAACGCGGTGCCCTTCCGCATTTGCCTCTTCTACGCCCTGCCCCTGCTGACCATCCTTGCCGTCACCCCCTGGGACAAGCTGGATAAGTCCATGAGCCCCTTCGTGGGCATGTTCTCCCTGGCGGGTATTGGTATTGCTGCGTCGCTGGTGAACTTCGTGGTGCTGACCTCCGCGGCGTCCTCGGCGAACTCCGGTATTTTCTCGACCTCCCGCATGGTCTACGGTCTGGCGCACGAGGGGGCGGCACCTTCTGCCCTCGGTAAGCTCACCAAGAACGGTGTGCCCGCGAACGCCCTGTACCTGACCACTGTGTTGCTGCTGTTCAGCCTGGTCATGTTGTACGCAGGTAATGGCATCATGGAGGCGTTCACCGTGGTGACCTCCGTGGCGTCGATGATGGGTATCTTCACCTGGAGCATGATCCTGATTGCGTACCTGGTGTACCGCAAGAAGTTCCCGGAGCGCCACGAAGCATCCGAGTACAAGATGCCCTGGGGTATTGGCATGAGCTGGTTCGGCCTGGTCTTCTTTGCTGTGATGGTTTACGCCCTGAGCCTGTACCCGGATACCGCTGTTGGTCTGGCTCTGACCCCCGTCTGGTTCATTGCTCTGGCTATTGGCTACGAGATTCTGACTCGCCATCATGCGGCGAAGCGTGCTCGCGCGCTGGCTGCCGAGAAGCCTGCTGAAGAGGCTGCTCAGAAGTAATTCTGTTCTTTCTGCGGCGCTGTTGGTGTAGCGTTTGAGCCCCGTTTCTGCATTCTTTTGGATGCGGAGGCGGGGCTTTCTTGCGTCCCTTGGTCGGGTGCTAGGCGGCATTTTTGCGCCGCTTGATGTGATTTCAATAATAGAGACAAGTCACTTTTTTCGTGTCAAAACCTGTTTTTGCACCCTGAACACCTGTAGAATAACTATCCAAATAGCTGTGAGAGCTCTCAGAAAAACTCCGCGTCAATCGATAGCGTGACACTTCCGAACACCGCGCGGTATCTGATAGAGCCCCAGCCTCGCCCCGAAATCCGGGGCTACCCCGCAAGGCAACTGGCCGCATAAACATACAGTGACTGTGCCTGCTGCGTTTAATACTTCTTATTCCAGCAGTGACACAAGCGGTACGGGGTACAACCGCAGAAAAGAGGACGTCGTGACCGAGCAGAACAACGTCACCCTGAATCCTAAAGCTCCCGAACAGGGAGAGCGACTGCACCGCGGTCTGAGCAACCGCCACATCCAGCTCATCGCAATCGGCGGTGCCATCGGCACGGGCCTGTTCATGGGCTCCGGCCGCGCTATCTCCCTAGCGGGCCCCTCCGTGATTTTTGTGTACATGCTCATTGGCGCCGTCATCTTCCTGGTGCTGCGAGCTATGGGCGAAATCCTGCTCTCCAACCTGAAGTACAAGTCCTTCTCCGACTTCACCACCGACCTGGTCGGCCCCATGGGCGGATTCTTCCTCGGCTGGTCCTACTGGTTCATGTGGGTGGTCACCGCCGTCGCGGACATCATCGCAATCGTCGGCTACCTGCGTCTGTGGTGGCCCGACCTGCAGGCATGGATTCCGGCGCTCGCCGTCATCGGCGTTCTGCTGACCCTGAACCTGGTGTCCGTGAAGAACTTCGGCGAAATCGAATTCTGGTTCTCCATGATTAAGATTGTCGCCATCGTTGCCCTGATTATTGTTGGTGGCGCCATGGTTGCTATCGGCTTCACCTCACCCAGCGGCGCGCAGGCATCCGTCGCAAACCTCTGGAACGACGGTGGCATGTTCCCGAACCACTTCATCGGCTTCCTCGGCGCATTCCAGATTGCCGTCTTCGCGTTCATGGGCTCCGAGCTGGTCGGTACCACCGCGGCAGAAACCCAGGACCCCGAAAAGACCCTGCCCAGGGCAATCAACGCCGTGCCGGTACGTATTATGGTCTTCTACGTGGGTGCGCTCGTCACCATCCTGATGGTTACCCCCTGGCGCCTCGTCAGCCCCGATAAGAGCCCCTTCGTCGCCATGTTCACCCTGGCGGGCCTGGGCGTCGCCGCGCACATCATCAACTTCGTGGTGATTACCAGCGCGACCTCCTCGGCGAACTCCGGTATCTTCTCCACCTCGCGTATGGCATTCGGCCTGGCACGCGAGCGCAGCGCCCCGAAGTTCCTGGGCAAGGTCTCCAAGAACGGCGTGCCGCGTAACGCACTGTTCCTCTCCGCCGTGATGCTGCTGTCCTCTATCGTGCTGCTCTACGCGGGTGACTCGATTTCTAGCGCGTTCAACCTGGTCACCACCGTGGCTGCGGTACTCGTGATTTTCGCGTGGGCGATGATCATGGTCAGTTACCTGATGTACCGCAAGAAGTTCCCCTCGCGCCATGCGAAGTCGAAGTTCCGCCTGCCCGGCGGCCGTTTCTCCGCGTGGCTGTCGCTGGTGTTCTTCGCCTTCACCATCGGTGTGCTGGCCATGGATGAAGAAACCCTCAGGGGTCTGCTCGCGATGCCCGTCTGGTTCGCGATTCTGGGCATTGGTTGGTTCTTCAAGCGCCGCGCTGATGCCCGCCGCCACGAGGCGATTTCGACCCGCACCGCGCAGATTGCGATTGTGGAGGCGTCCGAGATCTTCTCGGCACGCTAAGCCGCATCTACTATCTGCGCCGGCTATCTGCGCCGGCTATCGGTGCCGGCTGCCACAGCTGGTTTCCCGCGCATGCGTAAAGCCCGCGCCCCCACCTCCTTTTCGGAGGTGGGGGCGCGGGCTTTCGCTGTCTCCAGGGATGAACCCGACGAGAGGCTCGCGGGAGTGCGCTTAGACGGGGGGCTTAGACGAACGCCACCTCAGCCTCTTCGGCAAGCGGGTCATCGTCATCGTCGGTGCGGTAGAAATCCCAGCGTTCACAACCGCAACCGGAACGCATCGCCTCAATGACGGCGGCAGCTGCCTCCAACGGGTCGAGCGCGTGCAGGTTCCACAGCGCGTGCACCGGTACCGGGCGCCTCCAGCCGTGCTCCTGCAGGAACTCCGGGTCGAAGGCGGGCAGCGCCTCGACGGTGGGTTCAAGCTCGCAGAGGAAACCGGTGGGGGAGCGGAAGACCGTCACCACGGGGGTCGGGTCGGCGTCTTCCAGGCAGGCGCCGTCGAAGAAATAATAGGTGCTCAGGCGGCGGTTCCAGGCAAGCTGTGCGAGGCGTTCGCCGAAGACTTCCACCGTCTGCTCCCACTGGGTGCGGTGGTACGCCGCCAGGTCGGTGTGGGCGGTCTGCACCACGCCGATGCCCTGCTCGGTGAGTTCGCGGGCGCTCAGACGCGCGGGCTCTGTAAGTTCTGCCGACTCTGCGGGCTCTGCGGGAGCGTCCGCGGGGGAATTGTCGGGGGTGTCCAGCTCTACTAGTTCTGCTTCGATGAGCTCAGTATTAGCCAGCTCAGCGTCGAGGAGATCAAGCTCCTCAGCGGCACTTGCTCCAGCGGCGCTCGACTCAGCGGCAGCAGCGTTTGCTTCATTCCTCGTCCACAGGCGCAGCTCGCGGGCAATCTGCGCGCGTCCGCGATGCAGGGTCGCCTGCCAGGAACCGAACTTGGCGCGCACCGCACCCAGGGGAGGCACCTCACCGATTAGAGTCTGAATGGTCGACCAGTAGCCGTAGTTCAGCGCCGTCGGCTCGCGGTCGTAGCGGGCACAATAGCTCAAAAAGAGGCTCAGGGTCTTCGACGCAAAATCCTCGGGTACCGCGGCGGCGTCAATGTACCACTCGTTTTCGAGCGCCTCCGCCGGGTAGATGCCGGTGCGGAGCATACCCAGGGACCAGTTGCCGTCACCGAGGTAATCGTTCGCGGTCTGAACCGGTGCCGGCCACGCCGATTCGCCCTCCATGCTGGAGGCAAGCAGGGTATAGAGGCTACCGCCCTCGGTGCCGATTTCTTCCATGCCGCGCAGCCGGATGTCCTCGAGGGTCTGCGCGTAGGTCTCTTCTTCCAACTGGGAGTAAGGGTGCGCTGCAAGGTACTTGAGCGTTGCACCAATCTTCGCCAGGATGCCGGCGATGTCTTCGCTGTTGAAGTGGCGCGCCTCCAGCGCGGGCGGCAGGTCGTGAATAATGTCGCAATCAAGAATCAGCGCCGCGTACTCGGGCTCCGGGGGCAGATCGTAGGCTTCCGCGAAAACGTACCAGAGGCCGCAAGCGATCATCGTGTAGGTCGGGGCGTCTGCCGCGACCGGGCCAAACTGCCAGATGCCGGAGTTCAGCGCGTAGTTCAGGTGCTTCTTGTTGATGTGCGGGTACAGAAAGTTGAGGCGGCGGAGAACCTGGCTAGGGGTGAACCCCAGCGCGGCGAGTTCGGCGATGAGTTCCGCGTACTCGTCGTGAAAATCTA
>CALGXU010000074.1 GCA_937935205.1 uncultured Rothia sp. | reverse complement strand
GCTTCCATGGGGTCTCGTGCATCTCGGCCGACCATGAGGGTGGCGGTGAACTTGATCATCGGTGCACCTGATTCGTCGGTGCCCTGGTTAAAGACGACGTATTCGCCCTCGTCCTGAACGTTCATGGCGATCCTGGCCTTGACCAGGCGCTTCCACTCAGGGTCGTCATCCTTCTGCTGGTTGGCCTGGTCGATCATCTTCTGCCTAAATTCGGGGGTGCTGTAGGTTCCGGCGCGGAAAGCCCAGTTTGCCGGGTGCGGATCCTTCCAGGACTGGGAGTAGTAGGCGGTGACGAATTCGTGAGCGCGGGAACGGGCACGCTGAATCTCAGCCTCATCCAACGCCTGGGCTGAAGCTGAAGCTGAAGGTGAAGCCGAGGCCTGTGAAGTGGTGCCCTGGCTTGCAGGGGCAGAGGCCACAGCCGAGGAAGAAGAAGCCGCTGCACTTGAATTCGAGGCAGGCTTAGGGATCATCATCCACACGGCGAACAGCACCAACACGATGGCGCCAACGATCATTGCGATGGTCTTCCAGTCCATCGAACGACGCGCACCACCAGTAGCGAGCGCACCATTAGATGCGTTGGGGGCAGATGCGTTGGGGTGTGCATCCTGGTTCTGGTGAATATTTTGGTTGTTATTCATTGTGTTTTCTCCTTTACGTGGGAAGTTATCGTGGTGGGTGTCCTGCCCCCTGCCCTGTGCTGTGCCGGACATGCCCAGTGCCGGTGGGCAGTTTGTGTTGTTCAAGGGCGGGCAGGGGGCAGCTGTCAGCAATAGTAGCTATTTTTTGGGGTGGACAATGCGGATGTAGGCGGTATCTTCGGCACCATTCCAGTTCACGGGGTGCTCGATAGTTCCGTCTTTCTGGCTAAAGGCCGAGTACATTTTTCCGTCTCCTGCGTAGATTCCGACGTGGCGGTAGCCGCCTTCTCCATCTGCGAGTTGAACTACCAGATCGCCGGGTTGGGGGTCGTTGGTGGGTTCACCGACGGTCCAGGGGGTTTGGCGGGGTAGTTCGATTCCGGCTTGGGTGTAGACCCAGTGGACGTAACCGGTCTCATCCCAATTCTTGAAGTCGTTGCGGCCTTGGGCGAAGGTGCCGCCCAAACCGTCTCGGGCTTTGGTGAGGATGGTGTCGCGTACTTGCTGCTCCTTGTCGGTGTGGACGCCGTCGGGGTCGACGGTGAGCTTTTGAGGCTTGTCGGATTCCTTGGAGTCCTTCGACTCCTTGGAGTCCTTCGACTCCTTGGAGTCCTTGGAGTCCTTAGATTCCTTATCCTTGTCGTTCTCGGAGCTCTTCTGATTATTCGGGCAAGACTGCTTACCGTAGGTGGTATTACCGTCCACCCCGGAGAGTACCGAGTAGAGCTGACGGGCAGTGTTCTCCCACTTGGAGTACTCGTACGGGTACGCACTGATCTGCACCGTCTGCGCAGCTTCACCTAGCCCCTTGGACTCCCAGCCGGGGTAGTCGAGCAGGCCGGGCGGGTTGCCATGGTTGGGGCCCTTGGGTCCACCGTAGAAGGCAGCCGCCGCGTACTTGGGGTCGTGCACCTGCTCGGCGGTACCCCACCCAGCGGAGGGACGCTGCTGGAACAAACCAACAGAGTCACGGTCACCATCAGGGGTGTTCTTCAAGGCGTTCTCCTGCAGAGAGGTCATCAACGCGATGATGATGCCTCGCTCAGGCACGCCCATACCCTTACCGACGGCAATAATGTCGGCAGCGTTAGCAACCCTTTTCTCGTCCCAGGTGTACTTGCTACCGGAGGGCAGGTCGGTCTCAATCGGGGTGATGTCCACCTTGGGGGACGGCGCTTCAGCCTTAGGTGCTTTCACCTCCGGGTTCGCTGGCGCTTCGGTCTTCTGCGTATCCGACACCTGATCCGGTGCACCCTGACCGAGCGTGATTCCACGCTCAGCCATATACGGCTCCGGGTCGGTGGGGATACCCTTACCATCCGGATTATTCGGATCCGGCAACATAATCTGGAAGTGCAGGTGAACACCGGTCGCATAACCAGTCATACCAGCACCAGCCAGCTCCTGACCCACCTCCACATGATCGCCAGCCTTCACCTTCGCAGTACCAGTTGCCGCATGCCAATACCAGTATCGGACGCCGTCATCACCCTGAATGATGATGCCGTTACCACCGGCAGCACCACCAGAATCAACAACCAACACCGTACCGGCAGCCGCCGCATAAAACGGGGGACCCTCAGCCATACCAGCAATGTCAGTACCCGGATGATCCGTCAAATCAGCCAACGTCGCACCCGGAATCGGATTATCACGCAAACCAAAACGCGACGTAATCGTACCCACCGCAGGATTCGCATACTTACCATTCGGCGCCACACGATTCACACACGAACTCTGATACTTCGACTCACGCTGCTGAACCAGAGCATCATGACCCGCCTTACCCATCACCATCATGGACGTAATCACAAAGACACCGAAGACAGGCACTACCAGTGCCAGAAGCAGGCAGCCGCAACCCATAGCACGACGACTACGACGCTTCTGCTGCTTCCTCTGCTTCTTCGCCTTAGCCTTCGCAGACCTCAGCAACGCAACGGCACGGCGGCTAGCACTATCACTCATCAGGGGGCATCTCACTCTCCCCCACCCCCAACACAAGGGGGCCATGAAAGGCAGGGGGCTCAAAGGGGGCGGGTAGGTTAGGTATCTACACCTATAAAGGCACCCACCCACACACCCTTCACCTCACCAAAACAAGAAAATTTTTAAAAAAGACCCCGTACCAAAGACCC
>CALGXU010000073.1 GCA_937935205.1 uncultured Rothia sp. | reverse complement strand
GAATTTCGCTACCTTAGGACCGTTATAGTTACGGCCGCCGTTTACCGGGGCTTCGGTTCGAAGCTTCGCGTCGCCGCTGACCTCTCCCCTTAACCTTCCGGCACCGGGCAGGTGTCACCACCTATACGTCCCATTGCTGGTTCGCAGATGGCTGTGTTTTTGATAAACAGTCGCCTGGGCCCGCTTTCTGCCGCTCCGTGTCCTTTCAAACCGGAGCCGCACTTCTCCCGAAGTTACGTGCGCATTTTGCCGAGTTCCTTGACGCGAGTTCGCTCGAGCGCCTTAGATTGCTCATCCCACCCACGTGTGTCCGTCTACGGTACGGTCCATCATGCCTATGCTAGCCGCTGTTTCTTGTCACCGTGGCTACGTCCGCTTCGGCTCAGCTTCCCTCGCCTCGCTGTCACCGCTCATCTCAGAAGGTCATTTAACCCCTCCCTCGCAGACTTGCAGATTCGACCGGAACTACCGTTCTCCGGCCGGACTTCACCTCATGCGTCACGGCATCGCAACATGACAGGTCCCGGATTATGAACCGGGTTCCCATCGGCTACGGGTTTCCCCCTCGCCTTAGGGGCCGACTTACCCGGGGAAGATTGCCTTTACCCCGGAAACCTTGGGTTTGCGGCGGACGGGGATCTCACCCGTCTTTTCGTTACTCATGCCTGCATTCTCTCTTCCATCCCCTCCAGCGCCCCTCGCGGGTACGCCTTCACAGGTCCATGGAATGCTCCCCTACCGGGCAAAACTGAAATCGCTTTGCCCCCGCGGCTTCGGTGCCATGCTTAGCCCCGTTACATTGTCTGCGCCCGGATGCTCGACCAGTGAGCTGTTACGCACTCTTTCAAGGAATGGCTGCTTCTGAGCCAACCTCCTGGCTGTCCGTGCATCCGAACCTCATTTCACACTCAGCATGACTTTGGGACCTTAGCCGACGGTCCGGGCTGTTTCCCTCTCGACCATGAACCTTGGCGCACATGGTCTCACTCCCGGGCGCTGGCCCGCGGCATTCAGAGTTTGGCAGGTGTTGGTAGGCTTTGACGCCCCCGCCACCAGCCAGTGCTTTACCTCCGCGGGCTTTGCCCGAGGCTGTCCCTAAAGGCATTTCGGGGAGAGCCAGCTATCTCCAGGTTTGTTTAGCCTTTCACTCCTTATCACAGGTCATCGCTACCTTTTTTAACAGATTACCGTTCGGCCCTCCAGCAGGCGTTACCCTGCCTTCAGCCTGCCCATGATAAGATCACCTTGGCTTCGGGTCTGCTGCGCGCGACTTTGCGCCCTTTTAAGGCTCGGTTTCCCTCAGGCTCCGGGACTGCCATCCCTTAGCCTCGCCGCGCACCGCAACTCGCAGGCTTATTCTACAAAAGACACGCCACCACCCTCTCGGGCTGTGACATCTTGTCGGTCTATGGTTTCAGGTTCTCTTTCACTCCCCTCGCCGGGGTTCTTTTCGCCTTTCCCTCACGGTACTCGTCCGCTATCGGTAGCCGCACGGGGTTCAGCCTTGGATCGTGGTCGACCCGGATTCCGGCTGGGTTCCTCGTGCCCCGCCGTACTCAGGATTCCGCCGGGCAAAAGCTCATGCCGGGTACGCGGCTGTCACGCTCTCTGGCGCGCCTTCCCAGGCGCCTCCCCTAATCGCTTCCGTCCCTGATGGCGGTCCTACAACCCCGCTTAATGCGGTTTGGGCTCCTCCCCGTTCGCTCGCCGCTACTTGGGGAATCTCTGTTGATTTCTCTTCCCGTGCTACTTAGATGGTTCACTTCGCACGGTATCGCCCCCGCGCCCTATGTGTTCGGGCGTCGGGTGCCGGCCTCGCGGCCGGCGGGTTACCCCATTCGGTCATCCGCGGATCAAAGGACATGTGCTCCTCCCCGCGGCTTTTCGCAGCTTATCACGACCTTCATCGCCCTGCGGCTCCATAGGCATCCGCCATAGACCTAATTTCCGCTTGACCATATTGTCCGTCCCGCGCGCCCCCGCTGCAGTAATCCCCCGGCGCCAAGCGATGCCGGAAGACCCCTCGTACGGGACGCGCGTCCGCGCGGTTCCAATGGACGTCCGGATTCCGGACGTCCCTACCCGCGCGATTTGCTCCGCTCTCTGTGTTTTCCAAAGACCCTGGCGGGACGAAAAAAACGTCCCGGTCCGTATATGGAGAATAGGGGGCTTGAACCCCTGACCCTCGGCTTGCAAAGCCGATGCTCTGAGCCGACTGAGCTAATTCCCCGTGCGCCGCGTGCGCGGCAGGGGGAGGGAAAGGAAGGCAGGGATGGGGCGGGAAGCCCCTCCCGCGCGTACACCGCGCGGCTCCGCGGCATCCTCTCAGCCGCGGGTTCCCCTTCTCTCAGAAAGGAGGTGATCCAGCCGCACCTTCCGGTACGACTACCTTGTTACGAC